>PKXR01000129.1 GCA_003133485.1 Candidatus Dormiibacterota bacterium | reverse complement strand
ACCCGATGGACGTAATCCTCAGGGGTGGCAGGGATGTCGTAGTTGATTACGTGGCTGATGTCGTCGATGTCGATGCCTCGGGCGGCCACGTCGGTGGCGATCAGAAAGCGCACCTTGGAGCCCCGGAACCGCTCCATGGCCTGGTCGCGCTCACGCTGGGAGAGGTCTCCGTGGATGACCGTGACGTCGTAGCCACGGCCAAGCAGCGCGGTGTGGAGGTGGTCGGCATTGCGCTTGGTGTTGCTGAAGATCAGGCCCAGGGTGACCAAGGGGCTGTCCATCAGCATCCCCAGCGCCTCTTCCTTCTCCGACCAGGAGCACTCGATGCACCACTGGCGGACGGTGGGGACTAGCTCCGTGCGGCCGCTGACAGAGACCGTCTCGGCGTCCCGCATGTGGCGAGCCGCCAGCCGGTGTACCCATTCCGGCACGGTGGCCGAGAAGAGCATGGTCTGGCGATCCTTGGAGGTCTGGAGCAGGATGCGTTCCACGTCGGGGGCGAAGCCCATGTCCAGCATCCGGTCGGCCTCGTCTAGGACGACGAAGCGGATCGCCCGCAGGGAAAGGGTTCGGCGCTGAAGGTGGTCGAGGACCCGCCCAGGGGTCCCGACCACCACCTGCGGGTGAGCCAGAAGGCCGTCCAGCTGGCGGCGGATGGGGTCGCCACCCACCACCGTGAGGATCCGCACCGAGCGGCCCTGGGCCAGCTTCTCGAACTCCAAAGTCACCTGGGCGGCCAGCTCCCGGGTGGGGCATAGCACCAGTGCCTGAACAGTCACTGAGATGGGGTCCAGCCGCTCCAGTATGGGTACGGCGAAAGCGGCGGTCTTGCCCGATCCGGTCTGCGCCTGGCCGACGAAATCCCGCCCGGAGAGTGCGACCGGCAGAGTCAGGGCCTGGATGGGAGTGGGGTCGCTGTACCCAACCTCATCGAGGGTTCTCAGCATCGGCGCCGAGAGCCCAAGCTCGGAGAAGCTGACGGAGGGGGCGGGATCCGGCTGGGGGACCTCATCGGGAGCTAGGTAAGCGGTGCGATGGGTGGGCCGGAAGGGACGTCTAGAGCGAATTGGCAACGAATTCAATATACCCCATCTGGGCCGGCCCCAAGCCCACGTGGCCCAGCGGGTCATCGGCGACAATGATTTGAGAGTGCCGAAGGTGGTCATGACCCTGTCCGTGCCCGGCCCCGCCCAGGGCTTGCTTGAGGAGTGCTGTGAGCTGGAGATCCTGGGCGAGATCCTGCCTCCCGCGGGCTACCGGGTGGCTATCCGAGGCGCCGATGCCCTGCTCCCCCAGCTGCGGGACCAGATCGACGCAGCAGCGCTGGAGGAGGCGGGACCCAATCTGAAGGTGGTCTCCAACTATGCGGTGGGCCTTGACAACGTCGACATCCCAGCTTGCACCGCCAGGGGGATCTACGTCGGCCACACCCCCGACGTGCTGACGGACGCCACCGCCGATCTGGCGATTACTTTGTTGTTAGCCGCCGCCCGGAGGGTAGTCGAGGCCGATCGCGAGATGCGAGAGGGTCGCTACACCGGCTGGCGGCCGGACTACCTACTGGGCCAGGAGATTACCGGGGCCACCCTCGGCGTGATCGGCTTAGGCAGAATCGGTCAGGCGGTCGCCCGCCGGGCGTCCAAGGGCTTCTCGATGCGGATCCTCGCCTACGATCCGATCGGGGTGGTCCGAGGAGGGGACCCGGACGTTGAGGGCTGCTCGCTCGAGCGGCTGCTAATGGAGGCGGACTTCGTCAGCTGCCACGTGCCCCTGACCGAGGAGACCCACCACCTAATTGGAAAGGCGGAGCTGGCAAGCATGCGGAGAAGCGCAATTCTCATCAACACTTCGAGGGGGCCGATCATCGACGAACCAGCCCTGGTGGAGGCTCTCCAGTCCGGAGAGATCGCCGGGGCCGGGCTCGACGTCTACGAGCACGAGCCCGAGATGGCGCCGGGGCTTGCCGACTGCGCCAGCGCGGTACTGCTCCCCCACCTTGGCAGCGCGACCGGCAAGACCAGGGCCGCAATGGGGGAACTGGCAGCACGCAACATACTGGCGGTGCTTGACGGGGGTGCGCCGATCGCCTGCGCCAACCCCGAGGTCGCCGGGCGCCGGTGAGGCCCAGGCTGCTCATCTCCGACCTGGACGGCACTCTCCTCGATGAGCGGCTCCAGGTGGATCCGCAGGATGTGGCGGCGGTGGCCCTGGCTCAGGAGTCCGGCATGAGGGTCGGGGTCGCCACCGGGCGCATGTACCGCTCCGGACTGCCCCACGCTCTGGCGCTGGGGGTCGACCTGCCGCTTATCTGCTACCAGGGGGCCTTGATCCAAGAACTAGCCCAGGGTGTGTCGGAGCTCGAGCTGGCGGCCGCTCCGGTGCTCCGCCGCGAGGAGGTCCCGGGGGAACTCGGGATCGAGGTCCTGGAGATCTGCCGTCACCGCGGCTACGCCCTGAACGTGTACCAGGATGATCACCTCTACGTGGGCGAGATTACCGACGACGTGCGCTTCTACACGGGCATAGCCCAGGTCGAGGCGGAGGTTGCGACGGATCCCTCCCTGGAGGAGCTGGTGCGCCGGGGGAGCACCAAGCTGACCGTGGTGTCGGCGGACCGGGACCGCTTCCAAGCCGCGTTGGTGGAGCTCCAGCAGGTCGTTGGGCACCGGGCCGAGGTAACCCGCTCCCTGATCGGATTTTGCGAGATCACCGCCCGCGGCGTGAACAAGGGCCATGCCCTGCTCTGGCTGTGCCGCCATCTGGGGGTTGATCCAATCGATGTCGTCGCCGTGGGGGACGCCCCGAATGACCTGCCGCTGCTGGCGGCGGCCGGCACGAAGGTGGCGGTGGAGACGGCGGCCGAGGAGGTGCGGGCGGCCGCTGACTGGCTGGTCCCCGGTCCGGGAAAGGGGGGGCTGGCGGAGGTGGTGCGCCGAGTCCTCCAGGCTCCGGCCAGCTCCCGATGAGAAAGAGGAGTTGAGCCTCTCGGTCGGGATCGTCGGGCTGCCCAACGCCGGCAAGTCGACTCTCTTCAATGCCCTGACCAGGGCCCACGTCGCGGTCGGCGCCTTTCCCTTCACTACGATTGACCCCAACACCGGGGTGGTGCCGGTCCCGGATGACCGGATCCGCCAGCTGGCCGAGGTGTTTCACCCGCCCAAGGTGATCCCGGCTACGGTCACTTTCACCGATATCGCGGGTCTGGTGCGGAACGCCCATCTCGGCGAGGGACTGGGCAACCAGTTCCTAGGCCACATCCGGAGCGCCGACGCCATCGCCTTCGTCCTGAGGGCCTTCAGCGCGTCCGAAGTGGGTCACGTCGAGGGCGGCATCGACCCGCTCCGCGATCTCGAGATCCTGGAGCTGGAGTTGACTCTGGCCGACCTCGGGACGCTGGACCGTCGGCTGGAAAGGGTCGGGAAGACGGCTCGGGCGGGGGCCGCCACCAGGGAGGTCCAGGCAGAAGTCGCAGGCCTCAACAAGGTGAGGGAGGCGCTCGACCAGGGACTGCCAGCCCGTCGGGTCAGCCTCAGCGTGGAGGAGTCGGTGGGGGTTAGGGAGGCGCAGCTCCTCACCGCCAAGCCGGTGATCTTCGTAGCCAACGTCGATGAGGACCAGCTGGCCTCGGATCCCACCGCTGGCCCGGCCGGTGAGATCGCCGACCGCTCCGAAAAGGAGGGGGCGGACTTCGTTGTGGTCTCCGCCAAGCTCGAGGCCGAGCTTTCCGAGCTGGAGCCCCAGGAAGCGGAGGAGTTCCTGGACGGGTTGGGATTGACGGAGGCGGGGCTGGGCCGGCTCAGCCGGGCCGGATACCACGCGTTGCGCCTGCAGACGTTCTTCACCGCCGGTGAGAAGGAGGTCCGGGCCTGGACCGTCTCGCAGGGGGCTAGTGCCAAGGATGCGGCCGGGGCCATCCACACCGACTTCGCCAAAGGTTTTATCCGGGCGGAGGTGTGCGACTGGCAGGAGCTAGTCGCGGCGGGCAGCTACGCCTCCGTGAGGGATCGGGGCCAGCGCCGCCTAGAGGGCCGGGACTACTTGGTCCAAGACGGCGACGTGATGCATTTCCTATTCAACGTCTGAACTGAGGCGGACTCGATCCCAAACCAACCTCCGAACCAACCGCAGGGTCCCACGTCGATCTTCGCCTTCTGTCCTGGCTGGCGCGCCGCTGAATTCGGCCGGGAGGTTATGAAATGCCTTCAAGGCCTGATTCGCCCGACATCGATCTCATACCAAAATCAGTGCGCTTAGCCCCTTGCGCTCCACAACATTCTGTGGTTCAATTCTTTACGGGCACAAGATGTGGCCCCACACACATCGCCCACGCAGGCAGTGGGCGCTGGCACCGCTTCGTCCCCTCCTTCTCCAAGCTGACCCCCACCTAGTCGGTGCTCGCTGCCTGCACTCGTNNCCCGGCACCGTATTCGCGGAGCTTTAATTGGCAAGACGCACCAGGCGCCGCCCGACGTCGACCACCCGTAAGCGGCCACCGGCGCCACCCGCTGCCCGCCCGACCGGCGAAAAGAGCGGTCCGGCCGCAACTGAGGCGATTCTCCCGGACCAGGTAGCGAGCGTGTCCCCCGAGCAGGTTGTCGCTCCGGCCCGGAGTTCCTTCCTGCCCCGCCGCAACGCCGGTCCTCTCCAGGCATCTGCGGCCTCCCCGCCGGGGACACCTCCCGCGGCAATGGCCCCTCCCACCGTGGCAGAGCCCCTTCCTGCCACCAACTC
Organism: Candidatus Dormiibacterota bacterium; assembly: GCA_003133485.1. Next base: position 8,791 of record PKXR01000129.1, on the reverse strand, counting down.
CTTTCTGCCGCGCAAGGGCAAGATCGCTGGCCGAGCGGAGCGCCAGCGGCAGCAGATGGCCCATCTTGAGCCGCTCGACGACAGTCCCGCGGTTCCGACGGACCGCACCCCCTATCTGTGGCTGGACCTGCGCCGGGTGATTTTAGTCTGCGGATTGATGATCCTGATGGTGATCGTGGGGGCCTTCATTATCCACTGAGAGAGGGCGGTTTCGGGCCGTCCCTATACTCGCTGAGATGCGGGTGATCCTATACACCGGCAAGGGCGGTGTGGGCAAGACGACCGTGGCCGCCGCCTCCGCCGTCAAGTGCGCTGAGATGGGCCTCAGAACGCTGGTGATTTCCACTGACGCCGCTCACAGCCTGGGCGACTCGCTGGATCGCGAGCTGGCATCCGACCCGCTGGAGGTTGCCAAGAATCTCTTTGCCCAGGAGGTCAACGCCCTTCATGAAATGGAGGGGCACTGGGACAAAATTCACCGTTACCTGACGGTGTTGTTCAACAGTCAGGGAGTCGACGAGATAATCGCCGAGGAGTTAGCGACCCCCCCCGGGATGGAGGAGATTTCCAGCCTGATGTGGATCCGGCGCCACGCCCAGCTCCAGGAGTACGACGTCTTGATCGTGGACTGCGCACCCACCGGCGAGACCCTGCAGCTTTTGGCCTTCCCGGACGTCGCCCGCTGGTACTTGGATCGGATCTTTCCGCTGGAGCGCAAGATCATGAAGGTGGCTCGGCCGGTGATCCAGCCTTTTATAAAGATTCCGCTGCCAGGCGATGAGATCTACGGTTCCATCAAGGAGCTCCTGATGGACTTGGAGTCGATGAAGGAGGTCCTCAGCGATTCCAAGTCCTGCACCGTGCGCTTGGTGCTAAACCTGGAAAAGATGGTAATCAAAGAGGCTCAGCGCGCCTACACCTACCTCAATTTATACGACTACCAGGTGGATGCCGTGCTGGTAAATCGCGTGCTCCCGGAGGCTGTCAGGGAGGGGTACTTCGCGGACTGGCGCAAGTCGCAGCAGCGCTACGCCGAGCAGGTGGAGTCGGCGTTCTCCCCCGTCCCGATCCTCAACACTCAGCTCTTCGATCACGAGATCGTGGGGCTGGATAATCTGCGGGAATTGGGCGAATCCCTCTTCGGAGACATTGACCCCAGCGCCATCTTGTTCAACACCAAGCCGCAGGCGCTGCGCAAAGAAGGAGAGGGATACGTGCTCACGCTGCAATTGCCGTTTGCCACCAAGGAGCAGGTGGAACTCACCCAGCGGGACGACGAGCTTTACGTTAGCGTCGGTCCCTACAAGCGAGAGATCAGTCTGCCTCGGGTGCTGCACGGCAAGGTGACCACCTCGGCCAACCTGGAGAGCGGTCAGCTGGCGATTCATTTTGGGAGAACCTGATGGAGCGTGAAGAGGCGACCCGCATCGGTGAATGGGCAGTCCGGCTGGTCGGCGGAGCGGTGACCAAGGCGGCCGCCGAGCTGGGGGAACTGGTGCCGCCGGAATCCCGCGCTCACCTGCTCAAGGCTCAGCGTGAGCTGGTCCTGGCGGCGGCAGCGGCCATTGGGCACCGACGGCATCCCAAGGGGCCTAAAGGCCGGCCCCGCGCGCGCAAGATCGACCTGGACTGAGAGTCGGTGCTCGGGAGCGACGTCGAGTTCTACCTCGTCCTGCTGCTCTTTGCCGTCCCCGGGATAATCATCGGCTTCACGGTCCACGAGTTCTGCCACGCCTTGGTGGCGACCTCCTACGGCGACCCCACCCCCAGGGCGCAGGGCCGGCTCTCGTTCAATCCCGCCAACCAGATCGACCCCCTAGGGCTGGCGGCGCTGGTGTTGATCGGGATCGGGTTCGCCCGCCCGGTGCAGTTCAACCCCCTGTACGTGCGCCGGGGTGGGCAACGGGCCTGGTTGTCCGCGGCAGGCCCGCTCAGCAACCTTGCGGTTGCGGTCGTGCTGGGTATATTCCTGCGGCTTTTGATCCTGGCCGATCCCGCGGTCCAGGCCTGCTCCATCCCCAGCTTCGACCTCCCTTTCGCCGGCTACCTCTACTGGATCCTCATCGAGGCCTTTTTCGTCAACGTCATCCTCTTCGTCTTCAACCTGGTCCCGATCCCGCCTCTGGACGGGTACGGGGTCGCCGACGGTCTCTTCCGGACCCGTGTCCCGGTCCTCTTTCAGTGGATCGACCGCAATCGGACTGGGATTCTGCTCGCCGCGCTCTTCCTCTTCTTTGTCCTCCCCAACTTCTTCAATTCCGGCTTCTCCATCGGAGGCCCGATCCTTGCGGTCGCCCAATGGATCTGGAGGGCGGTGGTGAGCGGGCCCCCGCCGCAGGAGTTCTTCCCCAACCTGAGCTACTTGATCTCAACAGCCTCTCCGGGCCTGGCACAGGCGCTGGCCAATCCTTGCATCGGATAGGCGGTCACCCGGTCGTCGGCGCCCAGGCCGTCGTGGTCGATGACCAGGGTCGCGTCTTACTCCAGCTGCGACCCTGGCCCGCCGGTTGGGAGCCTCCTGGCGGCCACGTGGGCCCTTCGGAGGACCCCGGCGAGACGGTGGTCCGGGAGACCAGGGAAGAGACCGGGCTGGTGATCGAGGTGGAGCGGCTGGTCGGCTACTACCGTTTCACTGGGATCCGCCACGACACCGATGTCGTCTTTCGGGCCCGGGCGGTCGCGGGCAGGCTCAAGCCTAGCCGGGAGGCCTGGAAGCTGCGCTGGGTCGATCCGGACCAGCTGCCGCGCTCGCTCTTTCCCTGGTACCGGCAGCGGATCCAAGATGCTCTGGCGCTCGCTCCCGAGTCGCCTCCAGAACGGATCCAGCCGGTGGGGCTCGGCACCGTGGGGCGCCACGGCGTGTCCCTGGCGCGGGACCTGCTGAGCTCGCTCGGGCGCTCCTCGGCCCGGCCTGCCTCACCCTGAGCCGATGCAAATAGCGCTCGCATTCGCCGCCGGCCTGGTGCTGATGCTGATCGCGGCGACCCTCTTCACCAACGCTGTCGAGTGGGGTGCCCGCAGCTTGGGGATGGGTCACGGCATGACCGGCAGCGTGATGGCCGCGGTGGGCACGGCCATGCCGGAGACCATCGTCCCGATCGTGGCCCTCATCTCGGGAGGACACGAGGCGACCCAGACTGCCACCGGCGCGATCCTGGGCGCACCTTTGATGCTGGCCACCATCGGACTCGGCCTGGTCGGCGTGGTCAGCCTACTCTGCGGCAGGACCTACCTGCGGGTCGGCGCCTCCGACGCCCGGCGGGTGCTCTGGGCCTTCTCCATGAGTTTCGTCTTGCTGATCCTGGGGGCGTTCCTTCCCACCCCGCTGCGCTGGGTCGACGCGGCCGTGCTCGCGCTCTTCTACGTCGCCTTCGTGAGGCGCACAATCCGCGCCGATGTTGCTCCGGAGGGTGACTACGAGCCGCTCTGGTTCTCCCGACTGGCGCCCGGCTGGAGCCCGGACGAGCGAGGCCGGCTGGCACTGCCGGCTTTCCAGGCGGTGGTGGGCCTGGCGGGGCTCGCGCTCGCCAGCGAGATCTTCCTCTTCGGGCTGCACCGAGTGGCCAGCGTGGCCCACCTCTCGCCGCTGGTGCTGGCGCTGCTGCTGGTCCCGATCGCGACCGAGCTGCCCGAGGTGACCGCGGGCACGCTCTGGATCCGGCGTGACCGGGACAGCCTGGCCCTGGGCAACGTCACCGGATCGATGGTCTTCCAGGCCACCTTTCCCGCCATCGTGGGACTCTGCTTCACTCCGTGGCGGCTCTCGGAGGCTGGCTTTCTGGCGGCCGGGATCAGCGGCGTTGCCGTAATCGTCGGCCTCTTTGCAGCCGGAAAACGGGGAGTGAGCGCTTGGCTGCTGGCTCCCGCCGGGATCGGACTCTACCTCGTGTACGCCCTGGCGGTGCTGGTTTTGAAGGTCTGAGCGTGGCCTGGCTACCGCCTCTTCACCGGTCACCAGATGGGAGCCACCCGCGCACCTTTCGACAGCTCCTTCTGGGAGTTCCAGTCTTGGCGGCCGCACTCGCCTGCTGTCTGGCCGGTTGCGGCCAAAGCCTGCCCAGCGGAACCTCACTGGTGCACCGGGTGGTCACCTCGATGGCGCGGCTCAGCGCCTACCGCATCACCGGCACCAGCGAGGCGGTCAAAACGACCACCAGCTTCCGCGTCCTGGTCCGGCGCGATGGGGACTTCGAGGGAACTCTGGACATCGCGGTGCCCCACGCGGCGACCTTCCGGAGCGACGTGGTAGCGATCGGCGGCCAGGTCTACGTCCGATCCCCGACCGAGCTGCGAGAGCTGGGCATCACCGAGCTGCCCGGGAACCTCAATCCGTCCACCACCTGGGTGCTCCAACCCAAGGCGGTGGCGCTCAGCTACCGAGCGAGCGTCGAGCCCTTCTCGGGATCGGGACTCGCCGTCACTCTGAAGCGGGTCCTCCGAGGACCGCTGACCGTGAGCCGCTCTAAGATCGGCGGTGTGGCCGTCCTAGTGGTCGAAGAGCGGGGCGGAAGTTCATCATTACGGTTGTTCGTCGCACCCGCCACTGATCATCTTCTGGAGTTGGCCATCGCAGGAGATCAGCCGATTTCCCTCCGCTACAGCGCATTCGGCCTGGGCCAGGCCGTGGCGGCCCCTCCCAGCTCCGAGGTCTACGTTCCACCCACCCAGGCGGCCCCGGGATAGTCATGGTCACGATCGGCGCCCACGTCTCCGCAGCGGGCGGGATATCGACTGCCTTCGATCGCGCCCTCCAGATCGGCGCCGAGGCGGTGCAGATCCACCCCACCGCGCCCCAGACCTGGCGCCGGCTCCATCCCAATGAGGAGCAGGTGGCGACCTTCCGCCGGCGAATGGCCGAGACCTCGCTCGACGCGTTCTTCTTCCACGCGATCTACCTGATCAACCTGGCGACCGCCAAGGAGGAGCTTTTGGCCCAGTCGCGGGGCGCACTCCGCCACCACCTGGAGATGGCCAACCTGCTGGGGGTGCGGGGAGTGATCTTCCACCCCGGATCGCACAAGGGCCAAGGCTTCGAGACGGTCCTGCCCCAGATGGCCGAGGCGATGCGCGGGGCCCTCGCCGAGACCGAAGGCGAGAGCCTTCTGATCATTGAAAACAGCGCCGGGTCGGGGGACAACATCGGCAGTTCCTTCGCCCAAATAAGGCAGATGATGGAAGCGGTGGACGATCCCCGACTGCGGCTCTGCCTCGATACGGCGCATGCCTTCACCGCTGGCTATGACCTGCGGGAAAAGGAAGGACTGAAGCGGTTGGTCGAGGAGCTGGGCCGGGAGATCGGCTTCGAACGGCTGGCCGCCATTCACGCCAATGACTCCAAGGCCGCCTTTGGCTCCAACGTCGACCGCCATCAGAACATTGGCGACGGGGAGATCGGATCGGAGGCGTTCCGGTGGATGCTGGCCGATCCCCAGCTGACCCGGGCCCCCTTCATCCTGGAGGTCCCCGGACTGGAGCATCAGGGCCCAGACCGGGCCAACGTGGAGCGGCTGCGGACGCTGGCTGGACTGCCCCCGCTGCCCCCCATCCCGGAGGCCTGAGCGAGGTGGCTCGATCGTTCGCCCCCCCAACTTTCGTTGCCGGCGTCGACTTGGGGGGCACGTGGCTCCGGGTCGCCCTGGCGGGCCCGGACGGCAAGGTCAGGCAGCGGGTGCGGGCCAGAACGGCAGCGTCCGAGGGTCCCGCCGGAGTGCTTGCTCAGATCGACGGGCTGGTCCGGGAGGCGGTCGCGGCCGAGCCCGAGGCCCGACTCACCCGCCTCATCCTGGCGATCGGCGTGCCCGGCCCGGTGGACATCGGCGCCGGGGTGGTCGAGGGGGCGCCCAACCTGCCGGGCTGGCGCCGGGTCCCGGTGCGGGACCGGCTGGAGAAGATGCTCGGCTGCCAGTGCGTGATTGAGCACGACGCCAATCTGGGCGCCTTGGCGGAGCATCGCCGCGGCACCGGCCGGGGCACCCAGGATTTCGTCTACGTGACCGTCAGCACCGGCATCGGGGCCGGGTTAATCTTGGGAGGACAGCTGTACCGGGGCCATCAGGGGAGTGCCGGAGAGTTCGGCCACATGGTCATCCTCCCCGAAGGACCTGTCTGCAACTGTGGGAACCGGGGCTGCCTGGAGGCCGTGGCCTCGGGCACCGCTATTGCCCGCCAGGCCGGGGTCAGCACCGCGGCAGAGGTTGGTCGCCTGGCAGCCGCCGGCGACCACGCGGCTCAGGAGGTCCTGAGCCAGGCCGCCCGCTACGTGGGGCTCGCGCTGGGGGGCTTGATAAACCTCCTCAATCCCGAGGCGGTCGCGGTAGGGGGCGGAGTGGTCGCCTCCGCGCCCAATTTCTGGACCGAGATCCTGGCGGGCGTCGCTGACGCCTCATTCCCCTCAGTTCGGGGAACCTGCCGGATTGAGCTGGCGGAGTTGGACGAAGACCCAGGCCTGCTGGGCGCGATCGAGTTGGGGTTGGACTTCGCCCGGGAGCGGGAGGAGCCGGTCGCTAAGGTGGCGGTACCCTAGTCGGCTTTGGTCTTCGGTGAGCCGGTCAGGGCGGCCGAAATCAAGTGGGCCTGGTCCACCAGCAACTGGCCCAGCGAGGCCTCGAGGATCGGATTGAAGCGGCGCTCCGGCACCGCGAAGACGACTGCTCCCAGGACCTGAGGTCCCGGGCCCGAGAAGGGCGCGGCCAGCTCCATGGCGAAGTCGCCGGGTCGTCCAGGCATTGAGGCGAAGCCCTGGCTTCGGACCACCGCCAGCTGCTCCGCCAGCTCGGAGGCCGTGACCGAAGCTCGCTCTCTACCGAACGCGGTGAGCAGTGCCTCGTGATCCAGGCCGGAGAGGATCGCCAATCCGGCGGCACAGGAGGTCAGGGGGATCCAATCGTGCAGCGCCGGCCGGACCTGGAGCGGATGACGCGCCGGAATCTCGGTCACATACATCGCCGCCAGCTGCGGCGCCCCGTACAGGGCCAGCAGAGCAGTCTCGCCTCCGGTCTGGGCCGCCACCCGCAGGTGAGGCAGGGCCAACTCCACCACCGGGGCCCGCGCCGCGCCGCGCATGGCCAGTCGGTAGAAACCGAGACTGAGTCGATAGCGCCCGGTGGTCGGCAGGGACTCGATCAGACCCTCTTCCTCCAGGGCGCCCAGTGATCTGTGCACTGTGCTGGGCGCCATCCGGACCGAGGCGGCGAGTTCTCTCACGCCATAGTCGTCGGCGGCATGATCGGCCATCCACCCGAGCAGCCGGACCGTACGGCCCAGCGGGTTCCTTTGATGACTTAGAAGTCGCGGCACGACTTCCAGTCTTGGTCTCCTTAATAGGCACTTGTGGGGGGGGTCCCGCCGCCAGTATAGGGGCGTTCCGTCCGGGCGAACGGACCTGGGGAGCCGGACGCCCAGGCGACCGGCCCCCAGCACATGGTGTATATCAGCGCCGGTGACGATACCGCCGGCTGTGTGTCTCCCGGTCCGCGCGCTCGGGCTCGGTGCCCAGGGTGACCGCTATTTGTTTCTCCTCCACTCCCCGGACCAGATCTAGCTGGATCTGGTCGCCGGGCTTGGCGGAGGCAAGGGCCCANNGTGCAGGTCGGACACCCGGGACAGCTCCGCCCCGTTGGCCTTGGTCAGCAGGTCGCCCTTCACGACGCCTGACTGAGCCGCAGGACCCTCCTCGTCCAGATGCTGAACCAGGACCCCGAGCCGGTCCGGAAGACCGACGGCTGCTCGCAGCCGGCGGGCGACCTCACCCGGCAGCAGTCCCACCCCGAGGTAGGGGCGGATCACCGCCTCCCCCTTCCCCAGCGCTTCGAGCCGGGATCGGAGCATGGAGTCGGCCTGGAGGGCGGCGTAGAGACCATCGCCGAGTCGCTTGGTGTTGACCCCGAGCAGCTCACCTGCCAGTGTCAGCACCGGTCCCCCGGAAGAGCCGTGGGGCAAGGGTGCCGTGTGCTCGAAGCCACCCGTGATGGGGTGGCCGCCTGGTCCTCTGAAATCCCGGTCTTGGGCGGAGACCACTCCGAAGCTGAGCCTTACTCCTCGGCCCGCGGGATTAGCGGCGGCGAAGATGGGGGTTCCCAGCTCAGGTCCGCCAGCTGCCCACTTCATCACGGCGGAACCTTCAGTGGAGATCTTGATCACTGCCAGGTCGCCCGCGTAATCCGCGGTGACCGAGGTCGCCTCCCGCCGGGAGCCGTCGGCGAAGTGGACCTGGGGGTTTTCCGATTGGACGTTGTGGGCGCTGGTCAACACCAGCCCCTCGCCGAACACGATTCCGCTTCCGGACGGCCACCGGTTGCCGACGCCGACCACCGCCGGCAAAGCCTTCTCCCGTACCGCCGCCGCCGCCTCTTCTAGCTCTTTGGCGAAGCCCAAGTCGATCCTCCTAGGAATGAGAGTTGGTAGTATCTTGCAAGTAGCAACTGTACCTCAACGGAGTAACCCTCAAACCCCGACGTCCTGGGCAAGCGAAGATTCAGTCGTGAGCGAGGTTCCATCGATCGCACGGGCGGGACTGGCGGCGGCGCTGGACCGGGTGGGCGACCGCTGGGCCCTGCTGCTAGTTGAGGTACTTCTGGGCGGTCCCCGGCGCTTTAGTGATCTCCAGCGAGACCTCCCCGCGATCGCGTCCAACGTGCTGACAGAGCGGCTCCGGCGGCTGGAGCTGGCCGGGGTTGTGGAGAGTCAGAGCTACTCGACCAGGCCGCCCCGGGTCGAATACGGCCTGACTTCGGCGGGGCGGGGCCTGGCCGCCGTGATCGAGGCTCTCGATCGATGGGGTGGCCAGGATGGG
>PKXR01000003.1 GCA_003133485.1 Candidatus Dormiibacterota bacterium | reverse complement strand
CTCGGCTCTCGGCGGAACCTCTACCGGCCGAGGGGCAATACGCCGCTCTTCGACGCGGTTGGCCAGACGATCCTGGCCACCGATGAGGTGGCCGGCACGTATGACCACGTACTCTTCACGATCCAGACTGACGGCTACGAGAACGCCAGCCGCGAATTCACCCAGCTACAGGTATTCGAGATGGTCGGGAAGCGCCGTGAGGCGGGCTGGGACTTCATCTTCCTGGGCGGCGACGTCGACGCCTACGAACTCGGAAGCACGCTGAACGTCCCGATGGCGAACACCCTCAGCTACGACTCGGCCAGCCAGACGGGAGTCGCCTTTGCTAGCCTCTCGCGGACCACGACCAGGTTACGGCAGAGCAGAGGGGCCACTGGCGGTGCGGCTGAAGCCCTGCCCAACGCCCCGGTTGCCCGGCCCCCTGTTCCACGGACCCAACCAAAGGACGAGGCAGGCCATGCCGACACGGCGGATCCCAAGTGGCTTCGGTGACCCGCGAAGATCCGTCCTGGCTGCGGCCTCGCACTCAGCGCAACTCCGCTGCCATGAACAAGACGACCGTCTACTTGGGCGGAGACCTCCTCGCCCGTATCTACGATTTGCGGAGTCGGGGCATCGACATCAACGTCAGCAAGGTCTGTCAGTTGGCGTTGGAGCAGGCGATCCAGGAAGCGGAGGGACTTAGGCCATCGGAATAGGGTTCGCAGCAGTTCGCCGCGGGGTGATTGGCAGCATCGACGTAAACCTCCTCGCCGCGTAAATCCCCACGCTGTGACCGCAGCCGGCCACTACTCCGATCACGGGACGTCCCCGGAGCAAAGGAACCGTCGTCAATGGTGGCGAATGAACTCCGACGCGGTCCAGCCGTCGATCAGGGCTGGCAGCTCCTCCGAATTGCTTTCCAACCAGCTTGGATGGCCAACCACGATAGAGAACCCGGTAACAAGATGGTGGTGGCTCTGGTACCCTCCCGAATTGATGGGACCGGCTTATGGGGAGACTCGTATGGAGAATCCGTGGGCTGATCTTCCAACCATCGCACCTTTTGTTGCACCTCAGGACCTACGGGTGTCGCGCACGGTGCTAGTCGGCNNCCACACGGAGATTCTGCCGCACCCCTACTGCGGTGATCCCGACGAAGCGCGTGTCTTACTGCTTACCTTGAATCCTGGCTACTCTCCCCGGGACAATCTCGACGAGAAGGCGATATCTGGATACGCCACGGAGGTACGTGCTCAACTGACGTTTAGCTCGCGAGTTCCATTCATGTTCCTCGATCCAGAACTTGCTGTCGCGAGTGGACCTAGGTGGTGGTCGCAGCGTCTCAAATCACTTATCGTCGCGGTCGGCTGGGAGGCCGTGTCTAATCATCTCATGGAAGTCGAATACTGGCCGTACCACTCCGAAAAGTGGCGGCGACGTCGCGAGGTGCTCCCAACCCAGCGGTGGGCGTTCCAGCTGGTTCGTGACGCGCTGGCAACCCACAAGATCATTGTGATCATGCGAGGGGCACGGTATTGGAGAGCGGCAGTTCCTCAGCTTGTCAAGACGCCAGTAGCGCTAAATCCCCGAAACGGCACCGTCTCACAACGCAACCTCGGAGACCATACGTGGGCAGCCGTTGTCGATTCACTCGGGGGCTAGGCAAGAGGGCTCGGAGCGTCTCAAAGTCGCGCCGCTACTCGTGAATCTGTTGGAATCTCTCCGGCAACTGGGGGAGGAGATTGGATGTGGTGCCCGCCGCAACTGGCGGGATGTCGCGAGTAGGTCTGGGCCGGAGACGCCGAGATGCCGTGGGAGGGGAGGCTGGTCCGGGGACTAACTGGAATTAGCGCCCCAGATGTCGCCCACGGTGTAGCCCTCCGGGAAGGGGTCGTCGGGGTCCAGCACGTATCGAGCATGACCAGTGACGTAGGCCCTACCGCTGATGGTCGGCACCACGGCCGGCCGGCCGGCCACTTCCGTCGCACGGATCAGCCTGCCGGTGAAGACCGTCCCTAGGACACCCTCGTGGTGGAAGTCCTTGTTTAGTGGGAGCAAATCTCGAGCGTAGAGAGTGGCCATCTTGGCACAAGTGCCGGTACCGCAAGGTGATCGGTCGATCGCCCCAGTCCAGGTGTCCGGGCGGTCCCAGTCCAGAGTTCCGGTCGAGACCACGACCGCATTACGCATGTCGGCGTGGGGACTACTGGCAGGCCCCGATAGCAGGGCGATCGTGGGTCCCACCAGCGATGGCTGCTCGGGGTGGGTCTGGGGAGCCTGTTCCCTGGTCGCGGCCTTGATCATCTCGCCCACCCTCACCAGCTCCCTCGCCTTCTCTGGGACCAGCGAGAGGCGCAGTGGGACTGCGTTCGCGATCACAAAGATCATCCCTCCCCAGGCGATGTCGACCAAGACCTGGCCGAGGTGAGGTACCTCGATGGGTACATCCAGAGCCATTACAAAGCTGGGCACGTTCTCAAACGTGATCTGGGTGGCACGACCGTGGCTGACCCGGGCGGTGATCCCGACCAAACCGGCCGGGGACTCCAGCACGAACTCGGTCACGGGCTCTTGCACCTCGACCATCCCCATCTCGATCAGAGCGGTGGCAACGCAGATGGTGTTGGACCCTGACATGGGTGGGTATTCGACTTGCTCCAGGATGATGTAGCCTGCCACTGCTCGGGGGTCGGTGGCAGGCAGGACCACGTTGCAGTTGGCGGCCGGGTAGCCACGGGGCTCGCGGAGCATGCGCCGGCGCACGCCGTCCAGGTGGCGCTCGAAGTACCGCATCTTTTCGAACATGGATTCGCCTGGGAGGTCTGGAACTCCGCCCAGGACCACCCTCCCAGGTTCACCCGCGGCGTGGAGGTCGATCGCAATCACGTCGCGGACCGTGGTCAAGCCGGGGTCCTCGCTCGGCTCATATCAGCCTCGGATTCCCTCGGTAGCGGTCTGGCTCTGGGCCGAGAGCACCAAGTAGCCGAAACCTGTGACGGCACGGGGCGAGTTCGTGTTCGAACTCACTGCGGTTGTCCTGAAGGGAGCAGCTCAAGGTTGGGATTCTCTGAAACGGCGGGGCGGCGTCGCCCAGTGCTCGGTAGCGGCGCGACCAAGTCGGGGGCCGCAATCACCCGGGGAGCAGACCAGCCTCTCTGGCCCTCCGAACTGAGAGCTCGGCCATGGACCAGTCCTGGGCAGCAATTCCCACCGACTTAAATATGGTGACCCCGCCCCGGCTGGTCGCGTATGTGCCAATGAGAGAGCCAATCTGGATCAGTTCCTCGCGAACTAAGGCTCCAGCCGCTAGGGCTTGAATCACGTCACCAGCTTCGGCCAGCGCGGCGTCGACTTGATCCACGACTACCAAGTCAGCCTTTTTGAAAGCCTCGCTCGGCACCTCGCACATATCGGGACGAAAGGCCCCGATGGCGTTGATGTGAACACTGCTGCCTAGGTCGGCGGCCGCAAAAAGCGGCGCAGTCGACCGCGTCGCAGTGCAGACGACGTCAGCCCCGCGCACCGCCTCAGCAGGGGTCCGAACCGTCTGACAGCGGACACCGGGCCGGGCAGCCCGGACTTGTTCCCGGAGAACGAGGCTGTGCCGATGATTCCTGCTGTGAAGACGAATCTCTCCGATTGGTCGCACTGTGCAGATAGCATCAATTTGGTCCATCGCCTGGAGCCCACAGCCAATCATTGCCAGTACGGCTGCGTCAGGTCTGGCGAGCAACGAGGTGGCCAATCCGCTGGCCGCACCTGTGCGCAGCGCGGTCAGCGTGGTCACGTCCAGAAGTGCGCCGACAGTGCCCGAGTCGCCGTCAATCCATAGAACAGTACCGTCTACTCCGGGCGCAACTCCCTTGGCAGCGCCCAGCGCTGGGCAGATGACCTTGATCACCCCACTACCCGACACGTGCTCGGCGGGCATGATGAGGACCCGATCACTGCACAGCGTCGACCGCAACGGCACTCGAATCTCGCCTCTAGCCGCGGCGGCGAACCCGCGCGAGCTTGCCTCGATCGCGTCCGCCATCGAGACCAGCTCGCGAAGGACTTTGGCGCTGATGAGGGGGAGTTCATCCGAGGGTAGGAGAGTTCGCTCGCGAGAACCAGTCACTTGTGGTGCCTACCCACTCTGTTCGCTGGGGACTGACAGGGATGTGGCGTAGGGTGCCTCGAGATCATGTCCGTCACCTACGGGTCGCAGCGCCCGACTGCGCCGAGCCGTTCTCCAGTTTTGACGATCCGACGCCATCAGGGTTCCTCTCCGAAGGGCAGTGATCGCCTGCCGATGCTGGCTGGGCGGCACGACTCCTCGCTCGTGGCGACCAGCCATAAGGCGCCAAATGGGGCGAGCAGCGCCGAGCGTAAGGCCTGGACGCGCCGCAAATTGTACACGTGTCGCGCAACGTCTCGCACCATCTCGCGATGCAGGCCAAGTCCGTCATTGTGCAGGCCGGTTCGCAGGGGCTGACACGCCCGGTGGCTCTACTTGGTCGGGGGAGTCGGCTTGCAGCGATCCTGGTACTAGTAAGAGCAGTCGTTGGAAAGTGCCCCGCGCTTCAAAGCCGTGGCCCCGGAGAACGAAGCAAGCCGCAAGTGCGCGACGGGGTGCCACAAGTCTCGGGAGAAAGTGCCGCAGGCGATTGTCCAGGGGGTACTCTCCGCCGGAGCCCGGGTAGCTCGCCGTCGAGCTGCCCCGACGGATGCGGGTTGAGCCACATACCGGACCCAGTGGGCTCAGGGGCTGCAGGTCCACTCAGAATGCGCTCGGTAGCTCTACAGCTGCATCGTTCGCGACCGCTGGTTGCCGAGGTACGAACCGTCCCCTTCGCCCCTCCGCTTGCAAGCGTTTCCTTTCGAAGATGACTTCTCCTCGAGCTATGGTCATGACTGGCCATCCTCGGCATACAGTACCTTCATACGCCTCGACATCGGAACTTGAGTGGGACGTAGATACTGAGATCACATGCTCTGCATTCGGGTCGAACAAGACCATATCCGCGTCACTTCCCATAGCCACCTGACCCTTCTCTGGCCAAAGGCCAAAGATCTTCGCTGGGTTCGCCGCGATCGCGCCGACGAAACGCTCGATACCGATTCGGCCCGTTAGGACTCCCTCACTGTAAAGCATGCCTAGGCTTGTCTCGACGTTCGCGAACCCTCCAGGAACCTCATCAAACGCCAGTGCTGCATCCAGTTTCTCTGCCCTCATCCANNCTCATCCAGCTCGTGTGGTCCGTAGCGTATGTCTGAATGAAGCCGCTCCCAAGTGCACTCCATAGCGCCGCTCTATCGGTTTCGCCGCGCAGTGGGGGCCAGCAAGTATGGATCCTCCCTGACTCCTCTTGGGCGTACTCGCGTTCGTCGAGGAAGAGGTACGCGGGACGCGTCTCTGCATACGCCGTCACACCCCGCTGCCGTGCCTCGGCAATCGCTCCCAGCCCGCGTCTACTTGACACGTGCACCACGTACAAAGGAGTGGGCACTAGCTCACAGTATCCCGCGACCCGCCTGATCGCCATCTCCTCAGCCAATGGCGGTCTACTCAGTGGCAACGAGGTCATCTCCACGCGACCTCGCGACCGTAGCTGATCCACCTGATAGTCTACCAAGGCTCCGTCCTCGGCATGCAGGTTCACCACGATGCCCAACTTGCTTACTCCGGAAAGCACCTCGAGGATCGCCCGGCCCGACATGCGGAAGGCGTCCACGGCCGTGAAAACCTTGACGCTCGGGATTCCCATTCGAACGAGCTCTTCCAATTGGCGGCGGAAGTTTGGCACCATAGGATCGACCAATATCACATGCAGGCCAAAGTCCAGGAGCGACTCGGACTCTGCCCTCCTCGCCTCCCTTACAGCTACCGCTTTCAGTGACGTCCGTGGGTCCTGAACAATATAGTTTATGTATGTCGTGATCCCCCCGACCGCCGCCGATCTACTGCCCGACAGGTAGCCGTCAGCGGTGGCTCGTTGCCCGACCCGAGCCGCAAAATGTGTGTGAGCGTCGACTCCTCCCGGAGTGACAACAAGACCAGTCGCGTCCACTACCCGCTCAGCGGAATTCTCGGAGATGCAGCGCCGCATGGCAGCCACCTTTCCATTCCGCACTCCCACATCGACAACACGTACTCCAGATGCGTTGGCGACAGTCCCGCCCTTGACCACCAAATCGAATGGCCGCCCGCCTGATGTGTCGTTCATCGATCTCTCCCATTGTGTCAGGTCTCCGTGCTCCGAATATGTGCAGTCCCTCTGTGACCGCGAAGGGACTACCCTCTTCAAACAGTGTGTGGGATAGGGTCAGTCGCGAACCTTCTTGACGAAGGAGACGGTCGTCCCGAGGGCGATTTCGACCGTGCTCAGATTGCATCGTGACAGGGCTGGTGCCTAACACGGCTTCATCGAGCGCGGTCGGACGAGTCCAGGAACGAGGGTCAATCGAGGCTACAAGCGTGGCTCCATCGTGCTCACGAAGGGCACGGATTTGAGTGTGGAGTAACTCACGGGGGAAGGTTGCGCCTCGCCGGGAGATCGCGTGACGGAGCGCTTGGAGGACAGCCGTCCAGGTGGCCAGCCCCTCGGCTGACACCTCTATGTGTTGGGGGTACGCTTCGGAATGGTGCAGCTGAATCAACACCGGTTTCCGATCAGCGAGATCTGCTCAATCCGCATCCGGTCCAGCTCTCTTCGCTTCCTGACGCGAAACCTCTCGGCGGCACAAGCGAAGGTCCGAAGTACCACTGAGGCGCCCTAGATTACGTTGGCTTCCGGCCGACGACTCTGCGCTGCAAATCGCTCCGCGGAGAATGGAGTCAAATCGAAAGAAGGATCCTTACCAAGAGCCAGCTCGGCGAGAACCTGGCCGATGACCGGGCTCTGCTGAAAGCCGTGGCCTGAGAATCCGGTCGCGTAGAGTAGTCCTTCCGGGCAGCGCGCCCGTCCGACGATTGCATTATGGTCGGGACTCATCTCATAATCGCCGTGCCATCCCCCCATCACACCCACTTCGCTGAGCAGCGGCAGTCTTCGGATGGCCGTATCAGCGAGCTCCTCGACCGTGGCCATTCGCCCACCCAACAGGAGCTGGTTGCCCTCCCGATGAAAGTAGAACCCCGTACTGAAGTCCACGGTGAAGGGCAATCGCTCCGGCAGCGAATCTCCCGGCTCCGTGAAAAAGACGTATCGAGCCTCCGCCGCAACGTGCAACTCCAAGCCTGCTAGCCTCACGAGCGAGGGAGACCAGACACCGGCGCAGCAAATCACGGTTGGTCACCTTATGAACCCCTGTGACGTCTTCACACCGCTCACCATGCCCCCCTCGTGCACAATGCTCTCAACGACGCAGCCTTCCACGATCCGAGCCCCCGATCGTCGTGCCGCTGCCGCATATCCGGCCACGACAGCAGCTGGTGTGGCGTAGCCATCGATTGGACAAAATGTCGCCTCAGCAATGCCCGTAACGTCCAGGCCCGGCACCAGATCCTGTGCCTGCTGCGGCGAGATCAGGCTTACCGGCACTCCGAGGCTGTGCTGCAGCGCTACCGTTTTGCGAAACCCCGGCACGTCTGGAGGTTCCAATAGGAACAGGTACCCCCACTGCCTGAAGTCGATGTCGACCCCTATCTCATCGTGGAAGCGCTCGAACCGCCTGATGCATTCTAGAGCCACGCGAATGTTCAACTCATCGGAGAACTGTGCCCGAATCCCGCCCGCAGCGGCTCGCGTAGATCCCGAGCCTAGGCAATCTCGTTCAATCAGCAGCGACCGATGACAACCGAATGCCGCCAGGTGGTACAGCGTGCTCACGCCTACCACCCCACCCCCGATGACAATCACTTCGGCCGACGCGAGAGCCGGGGCTCCCATCACTCGCCTACTGACGCGTGATCGGTCGGGTGTGAGCTGCTACCGGGCAGGAAAACCGTCAGCGAGGGACCGTCGATTCGCCCTGTTCTCCCGCGGTGGGCACCAATACCAAGGGCTGGGTCAACTAATGCAACAGGGACCACAATGTCATAGAGAACGCGCGACATGAGAGCGCCGACTATCAGGATTGGGTCCGCTTCGAATAGAAGCAAGCTCACCGGGTTCAGCTTGCGCCGCACTAGTTCCACTAGTACGCTGCTACTAGAACTCGACCCTCTGCCTCCTGGCATCACGAGCAGGGAACCTCGGATACTCCGGCCGTGCTGAGGATGATGGGTATCGACGATCAGACCCGTTTCCGGGTCAACTCCACCCCACAAGCTCAGGGGCTCATCGAGAACTACCAGAACCCCAGTGGCCGTGCCCTGAACGAGCGGTGCCACGCTGAGTGTGCAGATGGCCTCACTCACCGGAAGGAAGCACCGTGACAATCTCTCCCGACACCGCCGACGAGACACAGTCCGCGAGACTCCCGAGTACTACTGTGACGCCTAAATTGCCGGGCGCGTAGTACGCCCACTTCGCCGAGTTTGTCATCACCACGCCGTCGCGCGCCTGAATGACCGGTGTCACGTATGTACATGTATCAACCAGCACCTCAGCTCCGAACTCCCTCAGCTCTCTGAGAGTCTCGGTGCGCTCGAGTTCCTGGAGAACTGCGCGGCCGGTCGACACGTAGAATTCGACGTCGGGATGGCAGCGTCGTCCGGCGATCTCGTCGACAAGTTGCGCGAATTCAAGTCCGGAAAAGTGAGGGGTGCCGATACTAACTGCCGCCAGCTTGCCTCGGTGTAAGGAAGTAATTCGCGTAGCTGCTATGCGGAGGTCGGCATCACTGACATCGACGGTTCGTAGGGGCAGGTGGCCCTGCAGCGCGTCCCCGACGGTGGGCGCTTCCGGGGTCGTGCCCACCAAGTGGAACATAGCGACTGAGCCAGCGGATGCCGCCGCAGCACCGAACGCCTTCAGCTGGTCGTCGCTCGGGGGTTCGTGTACCCCCGTGATCACAGGGATTCGCGCTCCGGCCTCCCAGCCTACCAAGAGTCCGAGGACCGGCCAGAACAACTCGGACCGGCTCCACTGGTTGGATACGCCAGAAACGTCGAAGACGTCCTGTCCCCGCCTGTTCTCCGTCCGGTGAAGACCAAGGTCGGGGACTCGTCCGGTAACAGCGGCGCAGATATCGATGAAGTCCCCATACCTGTCCGTGCGAGCGCCAACCACCGAGTTAATGAAGACAATAGNNAGCGTTCGACTCTGCCCAAGCGACGTGCTCGCCTAGCTTCGGGCGCCCGGGCAGCTGATACGGCGCGCACGTCCAAGTTGGCCGGCAGCCCATGGTCTCATACAGGCGCATTAGCTCCTGACCGCCACGGATTCGCGCTGGATCTCCGCGATTGAGGTGGGGGTGTAGCAGATCTACTGCGCCTACATTGAGTGTAGTTGGGACGGATACTGAGGCGCCGGCAAGGGTCAGCAGTCGCGCAAACGCCAGGCTGGACTCGCCGATATACAGGCAGCTATCGACATGAGCTGATGTGACCGGAATTAGCTGCTGGGCGCCTAGTGCCTGAGCGTATCGCACTAGAATCTCCATGCTCAGGCGCGCTCCGTCGCCCCGGTCTCCGTTCAGCAGACTCTCGTCGTAACCACTGAGCTGTAACTCGGCCATGGTCACCCACCTGAATTGTGAGCACCGGGGCGTACGCAGTTCCGACGCCCCTCAAGGAGTCCGCGGTGAAGAAGCGAACGGCGGCGCCAAATCCCATCAATCATGTCGGTACTCATGACTGGAGCGACACACACGCGATCTGGGCCTGGAGATCTTGTTGCATTGGTGGTGCGGCTCGAGGCAGCATCGCTTCTGTGTAGCGACGAACGCCGACGCAGATAGAACAAACTGTCACGCCGCCGCGGCTGAGGTGACCGCATAGGTCGCTGAGCCACACGCAAGCCCACGAAGGGAGGGGCCGCTCGTAGGAGGGCGACGATGGCGCGTATTTGGAAAGCGTCCTTGGTTCATTGCACAGTAGCGCACTGCTTTCGAGCGCGAGTGAGAGACCAGTCGCCTCACCACCCTGTTCACGGTCCTCGATCCTCTCGGCGGACGTGGTCCGTCACAAAACTAGACTCGCGAGGATCGGAGGCAAGCCTGGCACCTGGCCGGAGCCGTGGGGTACCTTCGGGGTCGGTCGGATAGTGCTCCCAGTAGGTGAGGTCAGCAGCTCGTAAGCGCGGACGGCGGGTTACGGGAGCGGCCTTCGGAGACGGAGCGGGGTGTCCTAGTTGTATTAGCAGCTCTGGTATGGCGGTGCTAGGCAAGTCCAAGACCGTACGGAGTCCGCCCGGACTGAATGACGAAGCGGGGCAAGACCCGAGAGCGAGCGCATGTGCCTCCAACATCATGTTCATAGCGGCGGTACCAACGTCGATCCACTGGCAATGGTCCCGGCCCACTTGGACTTGTGCTCGCGCTGCGACGTCAAGGTCTGTGCAGATGACGATGAGAACGGGAGGAATCGCCCACATGCCAGGCGAGACTGATTTGGCCAGGGCGATCCTACTAGGCTCTTGGACGATCAAGAACCGGTGTAGTCGCACATTTCCCGCGCTTGAGGCCCATCTTCCAGCCTCAATGATCATCTCTATGTCGCACCGGGCAACTGGTTCATCACTAAAAGCGTGGCAGATCCGGCGAGTCCGCATCAGTTGCAGCAGAGGATCCGCCGTCATCATCGGGCGCCCCGTATCGTTCATAGATGTTCGACATCGGCCGGAGATGTGCCGGACCCGGTGCCGAGACTCTCAGAATACCGGGCGCGGAGGTGCTCTGCGACCCTCACCGCCGCTTCGCTCAGGAAATTGCGATACGCGGATTCATCTGAGAATAGCAACCCTTTCTTTACCTCCAGTTCCTCATGAAAGTGCTCCAACCATGGGTCAGTGAAGCCACGCTCCAGTGCCCTAGCGGAGAGTCTGGCTGCCGCGTCGATAAGCCGGAAAGTCCCGTAGTACGAGGGGTCAGTACTGCACGTTTCAGCACTAGTTACTAGATGGGCAAGTAGCTCGTACAGATCATCGGCGGAGAGAGTGACTTGCGCGAACGCGAGGTGCGTGGCAGCGGGTGGCGCGTTCTCGACATTCACTTCGTCGACCTCGCGGTAATCGCGTGAGGCGCTATATGCCCAATCACGGCAGCCTCGCCGCACATCAGCTTACTTCGCCGAAGGAGGTGATTTCACCGGCCCTCTTGAGTGAGATCCCACCGTGATTGTGAGGTCCACGCAGGCCGGAAGCACCTCCTAGGTGCCGCCAACTCGTTGTGCTTTGTGGCTCTGGGCGCGGCCGAGGGAGGACTTGAAGGTTAGGCAGCCGGTACCGCCCTGGAGGGGGCACCTGGATGGCGGCTGAGGCGTTCTTGGACGCACTTGATGAACTGCTAGAGTGGTGGTCTGGGAACAAAGTGGTACAGGTCAACACGCTGGCCACGACAACGTGTGGTCCACGGTATTGCGGGGTGGCTCCGATCGCCGTATGGAGCCAGGGTAGGCGGTACCAGACCGCGAGCCGTCTACAGCATGAACGGCGCTAGATCCTCGACCTCTCCGGATCGTACAGCGGGCCATATCAGTCTTGCCCGCGCTTAGAGTTGTCCACTCGGCACTCCGATCGAACTACAGGCAAGAGTACGGTCGCGGACCTGCGCGTAGGTTGCGCCAGGNNCGAAGAGGTTGGCCCACCAGGGTGTGCTCGACCCCGAGCCGAGCCTGGCCTCGTTCATGTGATGGTTGTCCAAGCGGCTCCTCGCGCGCGTCAGCTTTGGTAGTCGAGCACGAAGCCAGAGCCCCGCCTTCGGCATGAGCAAGCACGAAACAGCCGTGGAGTCCTGACAAGGTGGTCAGCCGCTCGCAGCAGTCCCGTCCGCACGAGGGTCAGAGGCCGCCGACAAACGGCCGTCGGAACCGCGGCCGACTACCTGAGCGTGACCGACCTGCTCGTCCCAGGCATCCAGCTCGTTCACCGGCATCCCGGACAGTCTCAGATNNAGATCCCGGATGGTCGATGCGTCTACTCGGCTCTCAGCCACCACGACCGATCCACCGCCCGGGCGGAGCCCGCCCACCAGCCACCGCGGGTACCCAACGGCCTCGTCCACGTTGAGACGTCGATCAAGGATACCGGTCAAGACGTGGGTATGGATTTGAGCGTGCGCGCTCCCGCCCATGGTAGCACTGGCAACACAGGGAACCCCGTTCTCGAGCACTATTACTGGCATCAGGGTGTGAGCTGGACGTGCGCGCCCAGCCAAATAGTTTGGGGCGGCGGCGTCCAGGGAGAAAGATGCCCCGCGGTTCTGACAAATGATCCCGGTTGACGGATCCAGTATTCCGGAGCCGAAGCTGCGGTAGAGGCTTTGGTNNAGCGAGACCCACAATCCGCCCTCCTGCGCCACAACGACCCCAACGGTGTCCCCAGCGAGTGCTGTGCTCCGGACCTGAGCCGCGCTGGCCCTTCTCGCTTGCCTGATCACGTCGTCGATATGGTCCGCCGCGAGTAGATTACTAATAGGTACCTCGACTCTCCTAGGATCGGCAAGAAAGCGATCGCGGTCCGTCGACGCCAATAGAAAGAATTGACTGACCAGAGCTGCATGGCCGTCCAGCTCGGCGCCCGGAATCCCTGCTCGCTCAAGGCAGCCGAGGATTTCAAGCAGGACAAAACCCTGCGAATTGGGCGGCGGGACAAGAATCTCCCAGGCACCGTAGGACCTCGTGACAGGGAGGCAGCGCTCGGTTTGATGCTCGCGGAAGTCAGCCAGTGTCAGCGGCGATCCCATCGACGACAGCGTGCCTACTAAATTCCGAGCGGTTGGGCCGTCGTAGAAAGCACTGGCGCCGCCGTCCGCCACAACGCGGAGCGTCGCGCCAAGGGCTGGTTGCGTGAGATGGTCAGCTACGCTCAGCGGTCGTCCCCCTGGGATGAATACCGCCTGCATGCCGGGATCGGCTTGTAGCCGAATCTCGTTGCCGACTATGGCCCTGGCTAGAGAGCCGGCGACGGGCACACCTTGCTCTGCATACTCGATAGCTGGAGCGATGGCGGCTGCTAGGGGGAGTCGCCCGAAGCACTCCGCCAACTCGGACCAACCCCCTACTGCACCAGGCACGGTGATGCTGAGTGGTCCATCTTCCGGCATCGACCCGTACCGGCGGCGTATCTGCTCCGGAGAAGCGGACCGAGCAGCAGCTCCGCTGCCGTTGAACGCTACGTGCGACGTGCCGTCGGCTACGATGGCGAAGAGATCGCCGCCAAGCCCGCACATGTGCGGGTAGACCACTGCGAGAACAGCGCTTGCGGCAAGCGCCGCGTCGACAGAGTTACCGCCGCCCTCCAATGCAGCAACTGCCGCCTCTGTGGCGGCCCAGTGAGGGGTTGCGACCGCGAAGCGGCCGCCACCGGCCGACTCGCTGTCTCTACTCATCAGCGCCTGCCTCGGCTCCAAAAATTGAGAGAGGAAGCGATGCGGTTACGCAGAAGTTCGGTGCGTTCACGATTTGACTGATCTCGAGGTCGGCCGCTAGACTGCACAAAACGTACGCATCCTCGAGGCTTAGATCGCGTTCGCGCGCCAGCCAGTCGATTACTCCCAGCACGGCATTTCGCGAGTCTTCGAAAAGGTCCGGACCGCTCGCAGATGCCGCAAAGCGCGGGCCGGGCGGGCGCGAACCTTGCGGGGTAGTGAGCTGGTAGGTGGAGGGTGGGAGCGACGTGCCGCGCAGCACCACTACGCGCACCGAGACAGCCATGTCACACTCGATCCCCGTCACACACACCTCGCCATCTCCCTGGGCCGCGTGACAGTCTCCGATCGACAGCAGCGCCCCTGGCACCAGTACTGGCAGGTAGAGCTTTGCGCCCTTAGTAAGGGATCGTGTATCGATATTGCCGCCGCCTTGGTTCGGAGGGCGCACCGGCAACCGGCCGGGTACATCCGGAGCTACCCCGATGGTACCTGGAAACGGAGCAATGGGAATTCGGATGCCTGGGCGGAACTCGGCGCTGCGAGCAGCGCCCAAGTCGAAGTACCGGATGTACGGGTCGGCAAACCGGTCTGACAATAGCCCACGGCCCGGAATGATCCCACTCCACCCCCACCCTCCCGGCGCCAGTTCGAGCATCTCAATTTCGAGAATGTCGCCTGGCGAGGCACCGCTAACGAACACTGGACCGGCGAGAGGGTACACGCGGCTGCGATCCAGCTCTGCCAATGCACTGGCCGGCGAACCGTATTCCACCTGGCCGCCGGTCACCTCCTGCGTTCTAAAGTGGACTCTGTCTCCGGACTTCACAACTGCGACTGGGGGAAGGCTCCGGTCCCACTCGCAGTGGACATCGCTCGGTGCCACGACGTGCTCGGTGGACATCAGCCAACCTCCCTTGCTTCCCACTCGCCGTGGTGCTCCAAGAACCAGACGGCGATCTCCTCTCGTGTCGCTATCCAGACATCGCCAAGCTCCAGGCAATGCTCAATGACTTCCCGCAATCCCGAGATACGTCCTGCTTGACCGCAGAGTCGAGCGTGCAAACCGATCGACATCATCTTGGGATAGCCGCTCTGTCCTTCGCGCCGGTATTCGGCGACTGCACGCTTGGTCAACTCCACAAACTGTGTCGGTGCGCCAAATCCCTGCGGCAGAACGAATCGCGAGTCATTGTAGACGAGCGAGTACGGCACCACCAGGTGCCTCTTGCCGGACACTTCTACGAAGTAGGGTAGGTCGTCATTGTATGAATCGGAGTCGTAGATGAACCCTCCCTCTTCAACGAGGAGCTCCCGTGTGTGAACGCTGGGGGCGTAGCGGTGGTAGCACCCTACCGGGCGCCGGCCGCAGGTCTGGGTCAGCGACTCTACCATCATTCTGATTCGCCGTCTCTCTTCATCTCGATCGAGCAGCCAGACCTCCTCCCACCGCCATCCGTGTCCACACGGTTCATGTCCAGCTCGCTTTATCCACTCTCCTACGGCTAGATTTTGTTCGATCGCGGCGGCGGCCGCGTAGATGGTCGCTCTTACTTGGTACTCCTCCAGGAGTCTCAGGATCCGCCAGATTCCAGAACGGCTCCCATACTCGTACATTGACTCGCCGCCGAGGTCGCGATACTCCTCTGGCATAGCGTAGGAAACCTCGGTCATGCCCTCGCTTCGCGAATCACCAAAGGGCTTCGCATACTCGGCCCCCTCCTCGTAGTTGACCACAAAGCTGAGGGCGAGCAAAGCGCCGTTGGGCCAGCGGACCTGCGGCGGCGTCGGACCATAGCCCACGAAGTCCCGCTGGGGACCTGCGATACTCTTGTCAGCTTTCATACTGCCGCACCAGACTCGGTCCTGAAGCTGTGATCGGCGACGAGTGCCTCGGTGAGGTTCGGCTTGCGCAACTCGCTTACGGGTCGGCCATAGCGAAAGACGATCACGCGATTACACAAATGCGCCAGGTCATCGTACTCGACGCTCGCGATCAGAACGGCGCCGCCGCCATCCGCGAAGTCCCGAATTCGTTGAAAGATCTGTTTCCTAGCTCCGACGTCCACTCCCTGAGTCGGTTCATGGAGGAGGAGCACCTTGGGAGCAACCTCAAACCACTTGGCGACTAGGGCTTTCTGCTGATTGCCACCGCTTAGCTCCGCAAAGATTCGTTCAGACTGCGGCGGCGTCACCTCGAACTCAGCCAGGAGGTCGGACACGCGTCTGCGCTCGGCGCGGTAGTGTAGGAAGCCGCCGCTAAAGTAGCGAGCCAGGCTCGGTAGTGTGACATTTTCTCGCAAGGTGGCTGACTGGCCGCTACTGTCGCCGAGCCGATCCGCAGGCAATAGCGCGAGGCCGGAGTTGATGGCACTGCGCGGGCTGAAGCTCGGTAGCGGATGACTCTTGCCTGACACGGTGATAGACCCGTCCATGCTCTTGTCTGCCCCGAACAGGACGTACGGTATGCGTTCGTGCCCCATACCTAGCAGTCCAGTCAACCCAAGCACTTCCCCGCTTTGAAGTGAGAGGCCGAAGGGCTCTGTACCGTCACGTGGTCGTAATTCTGCGTGAAGAGTCGTGCTCATCGCCGCGTCAACGTCACGACCGACGGGATACAACTGCCCAAGAGCCCGGCCGAGTATCTTCTCCAAGAGAGCTTGCTCCGTAAGATCTCGCGTCGAAGTCGTGTCCACTAAAGCCCCGTCGCGCAACACCGTGACCCTGTCGCAGATCGTTCGGACCTCTTCCAGCCGATGACTGACAAAGATGACGCCACAGCCGATGCCAGCGATCCTTCGCATCGTCGCAAAGAGCTGCTCGGATGCGTCGCGGGACAAGTAGGCGGTTGGCTCGTCTAAAACCAGGACTCCATTTCCGCGCGCGCCGACCTGCTGTACTGCGCGCACGATCGCGACCAGAGCGCGGTCCACACCGGAAAGTGATCCAACGAGATCGTCCGGGCGGATGTGATCGGCGCTCAACTGAGTCAGCATCGTACGGACGAGCGCTCTCTCAAAGTGCCACCGGATGCGCCAGCCAGCTCCTGTCTCATATTGGCCGACACGCAGGTTCTCTAGCACAGTCAGCTCGGTCGCGAGCCCTAGATCCTGATGGACAAAGCTCAGCCCCAAGGCCCGCGCTTGCCGAGGCTGTAGTGGAAGGGGCACCGTCCTTCCACAGACAGCCAAGGCTCCGCCCGGATCGGGTTCATAGTACCCAGCTAGGATCTTGATCAGAGTCGACTTGCCCGACCCATTCTGACCCACCAAGCCATGGATCTCCCCGGGAGAGACGGTCAGTTCTACATCCTTTAGCACCGTCCTGCCGCTGAATGTCTTGCTCAGCCCGTGCACTGCCAGTGCAGGAACGGGGACTGCAGCACTCATTGTGGGGATCCGTGCCGAACTGCTCGTCGTACCTCACGTTTCACAGACCTACTTCCCGACCTCCCAGTGCTTCTTGAATTTAGCTTGATAGTCGAGCGGCCCGTACCACTGTGACTCTTCTTCCGAGAAATGCACCTTACCAATGTTTGTCGAGTCGAACAGACGCACCGGGATATTGAGGTTGCCGAGTGGCGTAACTCCACACAGGACCCGGAATGCCTCGTCCCCAAAGGCCCAGCCCTGCATAAGGTTCGGGCCACCCACGTCTCCTGCAACCACATCGTGGTCCTTGAGATTTTTCATAACCGAAGGCGTAGCATTAAACGAGACGATCTTGACGGTTGACTGAGCGTTTGCCGCGGTCACGCCAGGCACCATGAATATCACTTGGCCGTCAAAATCGGGCACATAGTAATCCACCTTCGGATTCTCTCGGATCAGTGAGGCCGTGATCGTGGTTAAATTACTCCATTCCGAGGTTGGTGATGCGACAACCTTTACTTTGCAAGCACTGCACAGGTAGTGCATCTCTGCGAGAAACGCGTTCCGCTCGACGGCGGCTATTTCAGCGACGTCTGTTGACGAAAGGTAGATCACATTCGCCTTTCCTTTCGAGTTAGCTACCACGTATGCTGCCATCTGCTTCGCCGGAATCGTGTACGAGTGTGTGGCTGAGGCCACCACGCCCGTTGGGTATCCCGTAAGCATGGTTCCAGGATTCTGCGAGTTCGCGGTTACGACTGGTATGCCTGCACTGTGCGCTAGGGCAATTGCGGGCGCTACCGCGCTGGGTATGAACCCATCGATGAAAATGACGTTGGCATGCGCCGTGATCGCCTCCTGTACCCCTGTAGTTATCTGTGTCACGGAACTGTTCGCGCTGAAGCCCGTGACAGTAGCTCCCACCACAGCTGCAGCCTGCTTCATACCCTGTAGGACGTACTGTTCAAATGGAATGCTTAAGCTGGCGGAGATGTACCAGATTGACTTGCCGCGCGCCTTGCTAGCGTTGAAGGCCGGGCCAGCTGGCTCCCAGTTCGTGATCGGATCCTCGGCCGCCTTGACTATCTGATCGGCCGCCTTCAGCCGGAGCGTACCTGCTGCTTGCTTGGCTGGTGTCGCGCCCACTGCCCCGCCGCACGCGGCGAGCGAGACACTGCAGAGTGCGACGAGCCCCAGCCAGTATAGTGATAAGCCGTGTCTGCGCGGAACGCGAGTTTCTTCACGGATCGATGCCATAGTTGTGTCCCTCCATCATCTCGAGTTCTGTTGACTAGTGACCGTGAGTCGTTGTCTTACGATGTCTTTGCGCGACGTCTTGTGGCCAGTCGGGATATGGCGACCGCGAGTATCAGCGAACCTCCGTAAAAGACCTGATCGATCCAACTGGCCAGACCCAGGAGCTCTAGGCCGACCACACCAGTAACGAGGAAGTAGACCGCGATGAACGTGCCCCAGGGATTGAAATGCCCTGGCTTAAGAACGCTAGACCCGAGAAAGGCAGCGGCAAACGCGGGAAGGAGGTACGTCCCTCCTACGCTCGGATCGGAGGCGCCCACCCAGCCAGCCAAGACCACGCCAGCCAACGCGCTAAGGAATCCGGCCACGATGAATGACCCGGCCCGGATACGGTTGACAGGAATCCCGGACAGGCGGGCGACGCTTCGACCGGCACCGACGAAGTAGGCATAGCGGCCAACCGGAGTGTAGGAGAAGATATACCACGCAACCACGGTCAAGAGGACCCCGTAATAGAAGGCGAGTGGAAGTCCGAGAATGTTCGTATGCGTCGCGTTGACGAGAAGCTGAGAGACACCACCCGTGCTCACGGGGTCGATCCCGACGGCGGCGCCAAGTAGAAGCGTGCCCATGCCAAGCGTGACCACAATGGATGCCACGTCAGCGACAACAACGAAGAACGCGTTAACCGCGCCAATGACAATACCCACCAGCAAGGCGAATGCTATTGCCCACCCGATCGGCCAGTGTTGCAGCACGTTTAGCCAAGCCACTAGTACCATGCTGATGCCGGCGATCGCGGCGATTGAGGCATCGAACTCACTGGCAATGAGCGTGGGGATCAGTGCGAGAGCAATGATTACCAGGACGGCCTGCGACCCGGCGATGGTCTGCAGATTACCAAAAGTGAAGAATGTAGTTGGCTCGAGAATCGAAAAGATGATGGCGATGAGGAGCCACACGAGAATGACTCCATAGCGCCACAGGAGTCCGGGCACGTCGAGCCGTCTCCAGTAAGTGTCGCGGGGAACCGGTGCCGCCTCAACCGACTCTTCCACAGTAGGTGGCACCACCTCCAACCTCCCGGCACGTTACACTCAAGTGGGTAAACGGAGCGACTCAGAGATGCATAGAGGAAGCGAGGCGGATTGCCCACTCAAAGGACTGCCCTTTCGCGAATACTAATACTCCTCCAGAGCCAATTTGTCAACTAGGCGGAGTTCTGACGCATCAGAGGCCGGTGATCCGTCCTTCGCCGCTGACCGTTGTGATATCGACGCCTGTCTTCATTCGAGTCTTCCAAGGCGAGCGGTCAGATAGGGAGCCGTCGCTTGGCTAATCCACAGCAGACAGGATGGGCGAGGGGGCTGTCTAGCGAAATCCATCTGGGAGACAGGATNNCGGCAGCTTCCGTGCTAGCGGGCGCGAAAACATCCCCCTGACCAAGGGGAGCGACCTGGAATGTCTAAGGCAGAGAGGGTCGAGTTGATCTGCGAGTGGATGCCGCTGCGACCTCGGATCGCGAACTCAGGATCACCGAAGTGTGTCCGTCCCTCTTCGTGGAAGGCACGATCCGTCTCCGACCGGACCGGTTCAGGAATCTGCCGGCAGGTCAAGTGAAGATCTTCAGTTGGGCTCCGGTGCCGGAGCCCAACTGAGAACGTTGCGTCGGCTAGGGCGCCCGCCCTACCAGGGCGAGGTGTGGTGAACCGAGCGGGTGTATGCGATGCCAATAGGGCGCCGTCCCACTCGTAGCACCGACTCGCTACCCCGAGACTTGAGATCTTCGCTGTGGTTTCGGACACCAGATCCTGCGCGGCGGCTTGCCTGTCTGCGGCCCTTCGGCACACAGAAACTCGTCCACGATGCGTGGTCGAGATCCGTGGACCTTTCGGCTAGCTGGCCCACGCCAGGTGGGGTGCACCCGAGTAACCTCGCTTAGAGTAGCGCCAGCCAACGGTGTCCTACTCAAATCATCCGAGGTCAAAGGTGCGGTAGTATGCTTCATCTCAGCTCAAGCTCAAGTGCGAGTCGTAATTGAACTCATTCGTACTCCGCGATGTAATGACCCTGCATGAGACGGGTGACTTTCGCGGTCCCTCGGACGTTGCGATCGAGGACGGTCTCATTTCTGCAGTTGGTCCCGACCTACCTCTCTCCTCTGCTCCGTCCTATGACCTAAGTGGATCTTGGCTACTCCCCGGAATGTTCGACTGCCACCTGCACGCGTCGGCCACGTCCATAGACACAGTGGAACTTCTACAGACCCCTCTATCGCAGAGAGTCCTCGAGGCGGGCAGCATCCTAAGTCGCACGCTTCGGGCTGGGGTAACCTTCGCGCGCGACGCTGGAGGTAGCGATGTCGGGATCAAGCGCGCCATCGAACGTGGGTACGCAGAAGGACCTCACCTGCAGCTCGCTGTGTCGTTCCTTTGTGAGACCGGGGGGCATTTCGACGGATTCCTACCCGGACCAAGCATGGACATGGTAGCTAACTACCAAGTTCCTGACTACGCTGGGAGACCGCCGTTCCTTGTGGATGGTATAGACGAGATGCGAAAGGCCGTCCGTCAACTTCTCCGGGCCGGTGCCGACTGGATCAAATTGGCGACCACTGGCGGCATCATGTCTCCGCACGACCAGGGATCGGCACCGCAGTTCACTGAAGACGAGATTTTGGTCGCTGTAGGTGAGGCACACCGCAAAGGGAAAGGTGTCATGGCCCACTGCTTCGGAGGCGAGGGGCTGTACACGTCCGTCCGGGCTGGGGTGACATCCATCGAACATGGAACACTACTGGACGAGCAAGGCGCGCAGCTCATGACCACGAGGCACTGCTGGCTCGTGCCCACACTGTCGGCACTCTGGGACGTCGTTGGGTGGGCAGACGAAGGCAGGCTCGCGCCTGCTTCGACGCGGAAGGCTCAGGAGCTTAAGCCGAAAATTGGCGACGCTGTCAGAATCGCGCGCGACAGCGGGGTCAAGATCGCGTTGGGAACGGACCTTATCAGCCGCGAGCAGCATGGCAAGAATCTCCGCGAGATCGCCTACGTCGTGGACGCGGGGCTGTCGATTGAGGATGCACTTCGCGCCGCCACGCTGAGTGGGGCAGAGTTATGCGGTGTAGCTGACCGCTACGGCCGCATCGCCGCTGGCTATGTGTTCGACGCATTCGTACTCGACGAAGACCCAAGCGATCTTGCTTTTGCCAGGAACGGGACAGTCGCCGGAGTCTTCAAAGCGGGCCACCCGGTAGTCAAACATCCCCGCATGAGTAACCGCGTAACCTAGCGTCAAGTCGCGTTGAGTGGACCCCGTTTGTTAGTCCATATGATAGGGACCCTTCCTTCTGGACTTGGTTTGTGAGAATCGAGCCGTTCGGAAAGGGAGTTGGTCATGCCCAAGGTGTACGCCGCAG
>PKXR01000164.1 GCA_003133485.1 Candidatus Dormiibacterota bacterium | reverse complement strand
ACCGCCTACATGATCTTCGCGGTGCTGATCGGCGGGATGGGCACCATCGAATGCCCGCTTATCGGCGCCACCATCGTCACTGTGGTCCAGCAGACCTTGTCTGAGTTCAACGGCTGGTATCTGGTCCTGGTCGGAGGCCTGGCGATGGTGGTGGCGATCTGGGTGAGAGGCGGGATCTGGGGATTCTGGGCCGACCGCAGGAGTTTCCGACTCTTCTCCGTGGGCTACATCCTCCACGAAAAGCCCCCCGACGACGGAGCTGTGCCGCCCGGAATCAATCCAAGCCAGAGGTCCGACCGGCGAAGATGGCTTCGTCGGCTTCTACCGCGGCCAAGTTGAGCTCTGGAAGCGATATCGATCATTCGGTTCACTCATTAGGAGCTAGAGCATGAGCAGCACCCGCGGTCTTCTCATCGGGGCCGAGGAAGTCCAGGCTCAGGACGGCTCGACCTTCCTCGACACTGATCCGTTCACCGGGGACCTGGTGTCCACCGTGGCTGCCTCCCGGCCGGCCGACGTGACCCGGCTGTCGATAGCGCCGACCACACCTTCGCGAGTTGGTCTGAGACCACGCCGGCGGAGCGCCGGGGAATCTTCCTCAAGGCGGCTGATCTGATGGAAGCCCAGGCTCAGGCACTTGCCGCCGCAATGACCGCGGAAACGGGGGCACCTTTGGCTGGGGCATGTTCAACGCGGGGTTCGCCACGAGCATCCTGAGGGAGGTGGCGGCCGCGGTGACCTACCCCTTGGGCCAGGTACTGGCCACCGACACCCCCGGGGCGCTTTCCCTGGCGATCCGCCAACCGAGCGGCACGGAGTAGCCGCTCGGTACCTGGATCTCTCTTGATGCTCGAGTTAGCCCCAATGGCGGCTCTGTCACGGTAATTCTGGTGTACGGCAGCGGTGGCAACGGAACAGTTCCTGCACAATTTGAAATCACTCATGTCAACCTCCGGCAAGCAGTAGACCTGCAAATTGTTTGGGCAGCCGGCTGGCTTAGTAATCAACAACTGGTTACCTAGAGTTCGCCAGACTTTTCGTCAATTACGACAGCGCTTACCGCCCTTCTCTGCGAACAACCTGGAGTTGCTAGCGTTCTGGAGCAAACTCATGCAGTCCCAACGGGATTTGTCGTAGGCGTTCTCCATTAGCCTCAGCTGAATGGAATCGCCTCTGTCGAGATGGCCTCCGGCCGATTGGGGCAGGGTGCTGGTCGGGGCGGCCGGGATCGAACCGGCGATTTCGACTTCCCAAAAGTCGCGGGATACCACTTCCCTACGCCCCGAAGTCGTTAGATAGTAGCTAAGAGGAGCCCGAACTGAAGAAGAAAGATTAGATCGTGTAAGCGCAGCGTGGGACTCGCGTTGAGTTCAAGGGTCGCCGATCTGCATCGGAACGTGAAGGTCGCCGCCTCAGATCCGCCCGCCCCTCTAACCCGGCCCTTCCGCACGACAGCGGCCGGTCTCCGCAGGGCGTGTCAAGCGGGATGCTACGGAAGTAGCCCCAGCAATCGCCGGACAGCCAGCGCGCGATGGCTGATCTTGTCCTTGTGGGCTTGACTAACTTCGGCCATGGTCTGCTGCTCCCCGTTGGGAATGAAGATCGGGTCGTAGCCGAAGCCGCCCTGTCCGCGAGGCTCGGCGACTAGGGTACCTTCGAGGCGAGCTTCGGTCACGATCAGGGANNAGCCCCCTCCCCCAGCCACCTGGCTGTGTGGATCCCGGGCCAGCCGCCGAGCGCCGGTATCTCGATGCCGCTGTCGTCCGCGAGCGCAGGCAACCCCGTTCCGGTACACACTGCCCGGACCTTGATGGCGGCATTTTCCTGATAGTTGGCGCCATCCTCCACCCAGCAGATCTCGTGTCCGCCCGGCGCTTGGTCCAGCTCCAGCAATCGCCACGGGACCGCCTGAAGCAGCCGCCTCAACTCAGCGGCCTTCCCCGGATTGCGGCTAGCCACCACCACGTGCAGGGGCCGATCGGCCAGGCGCCCGGTCACGCGCTCCTCAGTTGACTCCCTCAGCGGGATGGAGCCAGCGCTAGCGATTGGGCCGCGAAGATCTCGGAGATTCCGCCGCGAGCCAGGCCGATCAGGGATCCCAGCTCGATCTCGCTGAACGGCTCACGCTCTGCGGTTCCCTGAACCTCGATGATGCCGCCATCAGCACTCATCACCACGTTGATGTCGGTGCTCACCTGGGAGTCCTCGAGATAGTCGAGGTCGAGCAGGGGAGTGGACTCGAGCAGGCCCACACTGACTGCGGCCACCTGGCGGACGAGCGGGGACGACGACACCATGGAGGCCTCCTCGAGCTTCTGGCACGCTAGGGCCAGCGCCACGTAGCCACCACTGATAGCGGCCGTCCTAGTTCCACCATCCGCGTGGATTACGTCGCAATCCACGATCACAGTCCGCTCACCGAGACTGGTCAGGTCGACGGCGGCCCGCAGGCTGCGGGCGATCAAGCGCTGGATCTCCTGGGAGCGGCCCTCGATCCGTCCCCCCCTCTCTCTCGGAGTGCGCTCATGGGTCGAACGGGGCAGCATCGCGTACTCAGCAGTGACCCAGCCAGACCGGGACCCACGGCGGTGCGACGGGACTCGCCCCTCGACCGTCGCCGAACAGAGCACGGTGGTCGCACCCATGGTGATGAGGGCAACCCCCTCCGCCCAGCTCCGAACCGAAGTGTCGATCGCAATCGGGCGCAGTTGATCCCCGGCCCGCCCGTCTCGCCGCGCTGTCAACGGCGCAAAGCGTGGGCGATCACCAGGATGCTCGCCTCGTAGAAGACGAGCAGCGCCAGCGAAAGGAAGGTGGGAGTGAAGGGATCGGCCCCC
>PKXR01000169.1:6291-11467 GCA_003133485.1 Candidatus Dormiibacterota bacterium | reverse complement strand
CCCCGACACGCGACCGAGCGACCTCAATCGACCGGGTCACATCTTCCCACTGCGCTACCGAGCGGGGGGCGTCTTAAAGCGCGCCGGTCACACCGAGGCGGCGATCGACCTCTGCCGGCTCAGTGGCCAGAGCGTTGCCGGGGTGGTTTGCGAGATCGCCAACCCCGACGGGAGCATGGCACGTCGCCCCCAGCTCGAGGAGTTCGGAGCGCGGCACCGCATACCGATCATCAGCATCACCGACCTGATCGCGTACAGGCGCCAGCGCGAGCAGTTGGTGGAGCGGGGAGCGGAGACCGTAATTCCCACTCCAGAGGGAACCTGGAGGACGATCGGGTACCGCGACCGGATCACCGGGGCAGTGCATCTGGCGCTGGTTCTGGGTGAGCCAAAAGGGGAGCGACCCGTCCTGGTCAGAGTCCATAGCGAGTGTCTAACTGGAGACGTGTTCGGTTCTCAGCGCTGCGATTGCCAAGCCCAGCTGCACCAGGCGCTCCGCCAGATCGCGGCCGAGGGGGAGGGGGTGGTCGTCTACCTGCGCCAGGAGGGTAGGGGAATAGGCCTAATGGACAAGCTGCGGGCCTACGCTCTGCAGGATCAGGGGCTGGACACGGTGGAGGCGAACTTGGAGCTGGGGCTGCCGGCGGACAGTCGGGACTACCAGATTGGAAGTCAAATAATCGCCGACCTGGGGATCCACCGGATGCGCGTCATGAGCAATAACCCCCGCAAGTACTACGGCCTCCAGGGACACGGCTTGGAGATGGTCGAGCGGGTTCCAATTGAGGTAACCGCCAACCCCCACAACCAGCGCTACCTCGCCACCAAGCGGGACAAGCTCGGCCACGTCCTGGATCAGGTCGTAGGAACGGAGGGTGTTGGATGAAGTTGATCGAGGGCGCGCTGGAAGGGCGTGGACTCAAGGTGACCCTGGTAGCGGCCCGGTTCAACGAGGCTGTCGTGGATCGGCTGGTGGAGGGCGCGCGCCGGACCTTGCGTCAGCACGGGGTTCTCGAGGACGACATCGAGCTGGTCTGGGTTCCAGGCAGCTTCGAGATCCCCCTCGCAGTGGCGGAGCTGATCGAGCGGGGCGGCTGTGACGCGGTGGTGGCCCTCGGGGCGGTGATCCGAGGGGAGACCCCCCATTTCGAGTACGTCTGCGAGGCGGTGAGTGGAGGGATCGCAGCTCTGGCCAGCCGGCGGGTCCCGATTGCATTCGGCGTCCTGACGGTGAACTCGGTCGCCCAAGCTGAGGAGCGTGCGGGAGGCAAGCTGGGCAATAAGGGCTTTGAGGCCGCCCAAACCGCCCTGGAGATGATCTCGGTGCTGCGGCAGCTCCGGTCTTGAGTCCAACCGGGCGCGACCGACTCAGTTAGATGTCTGCCTCACGCCGCCGTAGATCCCGGGATCAGGCGGACTTGGTTGAGGTGCGCAGGCAGCGGGTGCAGACCCGCATTCTCTGGGGCAGTCCGCCACCACGCGGGGCGATCCGGGCCGACACCAGGTTGGGCATGAAGCGGCGGCGCGTGTGTACCTTGGAGTGGCTGACGTTGCTGCCAGCCACCGGTCCTTTGCCGCAGATCTCGCACCGTTTCGCCATGACGACCTCGAAGAAAGCTGACGTTCAAGATCCCGCCCCTGGGACCGAACCCCGAGTATGATTCCGGCCGCAGTTTACCAGCCGCGCCGCAGGCGGCCAGCCGGCGCTCCGGATGGCCTCCCAGAGCGCCGATATAGGAAGGCCACCTTGCCAAGCAACCGGCCGCTCTTACAGACCTACGCGCTGGGCTCCGTGGAGGTTTCTCCCCGGGTGGTGGCGATGCTGGCCGCGAAGGCGGCGGGCGATTGCTACGGCATCGTGGGGATGTCAGCTCGCGGTCTCCGCGATGGCCTGGCCGAGCTGCTGAACCGGGATAACGCGGAGCGGGGCATCGAATTGCGGGTCCAGGACGGCGGGTTGGGCATCGACCTCTACGTCATCGTCGACCACGGAGTTCGAATCCTGGAAGTGGCCCATAACCTAATGAGCGCCGTCTCTTACAGCCTGGAGCACCACCTCGGCCTGAAGGTGCTCGAGGTCAACGTCAACGTCCAGGGGATCCGGCCTCCTGAGGAACAGGATGGCGGCGGCTGACGCAGCTCCCTCCGGTGCGCCGCTGGTCGTAACTGGAAGGGCTCTGCGCCAGGGGCTGGAACGGGCCCTGCGGCGGCTGGCGGAACAGAAGAGCCACATCAACGAGCTGAACGTCTTCCCGGTGCCAGATGGAGATACCGGCACCAACATGCACCTCACCCTGGAGGCGGCCTGGCGGGAGGTGAGCCAACTTCCCCAGGCGGCTCCGGTGTCCGCGGTGACCAAGGCGGCGGCGCACGGCTCCCTGATGGGTGCCCGGGGCAATTCCGGGGTCATCCTCTCCCAGGTCCTCCGCGGCTGGTCCGCCTGTTCCCGGGAGAAGGAGTCCCTGGACGCGGACGGGCTAGTTGAGGCTCTCGCCGAGGGCTCGCGGGTTGCCTACCTGGCGGTCAAGCGGCCGGTTGAGGGCACCATCCTCTCGGTGGCTCGAGATGCGGCATTGGCGGCTCGCAAGTCGCTGGACCAAGGCGGTGACCTGGCCCTCGTGGCAGAGGCGGTGGTGGCGGAAGGATGGGCCGCCGTTGAGCGCAGTCGGGATCAGATGGAGGTTCTCCGCGAGGCGGGCGTCGTGGACGCCGGAGGGTTCGGACTGGCGGTGATCCTGACCGCGGTTGCAGAGTGCGTCACCGGTCAGCGTCCGGGAGAGGTCGGCCGCGAGCCAGCGGGGAAAACCCAAAGCGCGACCAGGCCGCGGGTGGTGACGCTCCGCGGAGCGGCGGCGGCCGGGAATCCCGAGGGAGGTTTCGGCTATTGCACTGAGTTCGCCCTGGTCGGAGTCGAACTGGAGGCGCTCGAGGTCCGCTCCCAACTGGGCGACGACGCTGAGGACGATTCGGCTCTCGTGGTAGGAGAGCCCGGGCTACTCCACGTGCACCTTCACACCAAAAATCCGTGGGAGCTTCTGGCGCGGGCCTCACAACTGGGGAAGATCGAAAGGCTCAAGGTCGAGGACATGACCAGTCAGCACCATGAGGCCCAATCGAGAGGCGGGACGGCCGCCCCGGACGTCATGCCGCTGGGAGTGGTCACGGTGGCCCAAGGGGAGGGGTTCCGCGAGCTGCTGCTAGGCCTGGGGGCAGCCGCGGTGGTGGAGGGCGGCCAGAGCCAGAATCCCTCCACTGAGCAGATCCTGCAGGGAATCGACGGATCAGGGGCCGACGAGGTGCTGTTGCTGCCCAACAACTCCAATCTGGTGCTCGGAGCGGAGCAGGCCGCCGAGCTCTGCGCCAAAGAGGTGGCCGTGGTCCCCTCACGCAACCTGCCCCAGGGGATTGCGGCTCTGCTGGCCCTCGATCCGGAAGCGCCGCTGGAGGTCAACCGGCACCGGATGGAGAGAGCCATGGAAGGCGTGCATGCGATCGAGGTGACGAAGGCGGTGCGCGATAGCCAAGTAGGGGACCGGAAGGTCCTCCAAGGGGCGCTGATCGGGATGCTGGACGGGCGGCTGGTCAGCTCCGGCGCAGAGATCGACCAGGTGGTGCTGGAGGCGCTCGGGGAACTGCCCGACGGCTCGGTCGAGGTGGTCACCCTGTACCGTGGCGCGGGCGTGGAGACGGAGGCCGGCGAGNNGGGCCATCCGAGCGCGCTTCCCAGAGCTCGAGGTCGAGCGACACGACGGAGGTCAGGCCCTGTACCAGTTCATCATCTCGGCCGAGTAGACGAAACGCCCTTGACCGTTCGGATCGTCACTGACAGCACTTGCGATCTGCCTACCGAGCGACGCGCCGAGGCGGGCGTGGTCACGGTGCCTCTTCGCTTGCACTTCGGCGATGAGGAGTTCAGAGATCGCGTCGATCTCGATGACCAGCAGTTCTTGAAGCGGCTCAGCACGGCCAAACGGCCCCCCCACACCTCCCAGCCCCCGCCCGGCGACTTCGAGGAGGTCTATCGCCAGTTGCTGGATTCTGCCCAGGACGAGATCATCTCGATCCACATCGCCGCCGCGCTCAGCGGCACCGTGGGGTCAGCCACGGTGGCGGCTCAGGCGGTGGACCCGAAGCGGATCCACGTGGTGGACAGNNGAGATAATCTCCGAACTTGCCACCATGCCCGACCGCACCGGGATCGTCTGCCTCCTTGACACCCTGCGCTATCTGCAGATGGGAGGCAGGATCGGCAAGGTACAGGCGGTCGTGGGTGGGGCGCTTTCGATCAAACCTTTGATCAGCCTGGGGGCGGACGGCGCGGTGGTGCCGATCGGCCGGGTCCGCAGTCGCACCGTGGGGATCCGGCGGCTCAGCGAGCTGCTGGTGGAGCACCGCCCGCTGGCCCGCTGTGGGGTGCTCTACGTGGGCGACCAACCGGACGCCCAACACCTACTCGAAGACGCCAGGGGGACATTTCCTGGGATGGATATCCTGCTGCAGCACGCCAGCCCGGTGATCTCAAGCCACTGTGGTCCGGGGACCCTTGCCTACTGCTACCTTGAAGCCCGGGCCTAGCCCACCCACTCCCGGCGCGCGAGCAAGGTCGGGCGGAGCTGCGCCCGGGCTCGCTGGCCTTCAGTTGGACTCGCCGCTTGCTCTGCTCCCCCGGGTTTCTCCCCAGCACCTGGACGGCTTGCGCCGACTCTCCTGTCGCACTGTGCGGGATCTACTCTTCTACCTACCTCGACGCCACGACGACCAGCGCGAGCGGTTGACGATCAGCCAGCTGCGCCCGGGGGAAGCGGCCACGGTGGAGGTGGAGGTCGGCTCGATCCATGCCCGGCGCGCCCGCTACCGGAAGATGGACCTGATCGAGGCCACCGTGGCCGACGCCACCGGAGAGCTGGCGGTGGTGTGGTTCAACCAGACGCATCTTCGCCACCTGCTCAAGCCGGGGGAGCGGGTAACTCTCCATGGCAAGGCGGTGCGGGGGCGTCGAGGCGAACTGCAACTGCGCAATCCGGACGTGGAGAGGGAACGCAAGTTGGTCAGCCAGTCCAGTGTGGGCGTCCTGGTGCCGACCTATCCCGAGACCTATGGGGTCACCTCCCGGTGGCTTCGGGCCCAGGTGGCCCAGCTGCTCCCGCTGGCGGCCAAGATCGAGGATCCCCTGCCC
>PKXR01000169.1:0-6258 GCA_003133485.1 Candidatus Dormiibacterota bacterium | reverse complement strand
GTGCGCAGCCCCTACAGCGTGGGCGTAGCGCGTGAATTCATCAGAGAATTGCCCTTCAAGCTCACCGATGACCAACGGCGGGCGGCCCACGAAATCCTCATCGACATGGACCGCCCCTCCCCCATGAATCGACTTCTCCAAGGCGACGTCGGCTCGGGCAAGANNGATCCTCACCTTGCGCGACCTGCTCTCTCGGTTCGAGATCTGGCCCCGGCTTTTAGTGGGCAGCACCCCGGCAGCTCAGCGCCGGGAGATCCTTTCTGGTCTAAGCAC
The DNA here is from genome assembly GCA_003133485.1 of Candidatus Dormiibacterota bacterium. The sequence continues at coordinate 5,985 of PKXR01000169.1, read as the reverse complement.
CGGCGCCGACAAATTGGTGGTGGGCACCCATGCCCTTATCGAGGACGACGTCGGCCTGCCCGAGCTGGGGTTGTGCATTGTCGACGAGCAGCATCGGTTCGGAGTTGGTCAGAGGCTCAGGCTGCTGGAGAAGGCCAAAGTGAACCCCGACTTTCTCTCGATGACGGCGACCCCGATCCCCCGCTCGTTAGCTCGCACTCTATATGGCGACCTCGACGTCAGTCAGATCCGCCACCTACCACCTGACCGGCTTCCGATCCAGACCCGCCTGGTGGAGTCCGCCGACCGCCAAGGGGCGTACGAGTTCGTTCGCTCCCAGGTGGCCGCCGGTCGACAGGGGTTCATCATCTGTCCGCTGGTGGAGGACTCGCCTCTGCAGGAGAGTCGATCCGCGACCGCGGAGTACGAACGGTTGCAATCGGAGGTCCTGCCGGATTTGCGCCTGACGCTGCTCCATGGACGGCTGCCGGCCCGGGAGAAGGCGGCGCGAATGGAGGCCTTCGCGAAGGGCGACTTCGACATTCTGGTGACTACCAGCGTGATCGAGGTCGGTGTCGACGTCCCCAACGCCACCGTGATGGGAATAGAGGGAGCCGACCGCTTCGGTCTGGCGCAGCTGCACCAGTTCCGCGGCCGGATCGGACGTGGCCCGTATCCCTCGCACTGCCTGCTGTTCGTCGAGAATGACGATCCCGGCGCGAGGGCACGCTTGCAGGCCCTGGTCGACCATCAGGATGGCTTCGAGTTGGCCGAGATTGACCTCCGCCTTCGGGGGGCTGGTGAGCCTTACGGCCTACGCCAGCACGGGCTGCCCGAGATGCGTGTGGGCGACCTGCTCGACGAGGGATTACGTCGCCGCGCCCGCTCCGCTGCCGAGACCTTACTGGACCGGGATCCCGAGCTCAGGAACCCCCGACTCCGCCAGGAGATGCGCCACTATCAGGTGGTCTTCGAGTTCGACTGACCCGGTCAGGCGACCGCCAGCTCGCTGACAACCTCGAGGAGCTCTTCTCCCTGGGTCCTGGCCAGCGCGTGGCCGAGAGCCAGCGCCTCGGCGGCCTTCGGGCGTAGAGCCTCCATGGCCGGATTGGTATCCGCCAAGGTCAACTCGACCGCATTCAACCGCAGGTCGAGGCCCCACACATCCTCGAAGATGCGGCGCAGCCACGGCGTGTTGTGGTCCCAGCCGGCTCGAGGGGTTCCCTGGCCGTATCCCCCGCCGCGGGCCAGGAGGAGAAGGGCCGGCTTGCCGGCCAGCAGTGGTGGGGAGCTCGCCCGCATGCGGGGATCGGTGTACACCAGATCCACCCAGGCCTTGACGTGCTGGGGCACCCCGAAGTTGTAGATCGGGATGGCTAAGAGCAGGCTGTCCGCGTCCGCCAGCTCGTCGACCAGCTGGGCGGCCAGAGCTACCGCCTGCTGCTGGGTTGGGGACAGCGGACCTGGCGCGCCCATGGCGGAGACCGCCTCCAGCCAGGCCCGCGCGGGCAGCGGGTCGAGGCCCACGTCGCGTCGGGTGACATCGCCCCCTGGATGGCGAGCCTGCCACCTCCCTTCGGCGGTGTCCGCCAAGGCGCGGGTCACCGAGCCCTCGAGTCGAATGCTGGCGTCAAGTCGGAAAAGGTTCATTGGTTTCTCCGGGATTTGGGGGAAGAGGGGCTCGAGGTCCTCCGCCGCAGCGTGAGCACCTGGGACGGCTTGGGTCCCCTAGGTGTAATCCGCTGCCGACCCGAGGCGGTTAGGGAAGTGCGGCTAGCGAAGTAGTTTCTCACGCAACTAAATATACCACATGGGTGTTTGCCAGCTGCGTGGTGTCAGCTACCGCGCCCTCTGGGGTGTCCAGGCGTCATTCGCCCGGTACCGGCTGAACTTCGATGCGATCCTATTGGGGTGTCCAACTCCAGACGCCGACCTGAACCACGGCGGCTCTCGCCGGGCGCCCGTCTCACCGGTGGTGAGGCCGCCGGGAGGCGGCTCCTCACCGTCGCTGGGGATGGCCTGCGCGCCAGCACCGGGATAGCTCGGGCAGCCTGCTTCAACATCCTCGCTGAGCTGGTCATCGGCGCCGAGGTGATCGACCTTTTCGCGGGGATTGGAAGCCTAGGGCTGGAGGCCATCTCCCGGGGCGCCGCCAAGGTCACCTTCGTGGAGGTTCAGCGCGGGCGGGCTCAGGTGATCGAGGCGAATCTGGCGAGCCTCGGTTGGACCGACCGGGCGGAGGTAGTGGTCGCGGACGTCATCTCCTGGCTTCGTCGCCAGCGAGGCCCTCTCACCGAGAGTCGACTGATCCTGCTCGACCCGCCCTACCGCGAGGCAGGGCCCCAGCTCTGCCTGGACACGCTCCGACTGCTGGGCACTGTGGCTGCTACTTCCACTGGGTGGGATCCCCTGGTGGTGGCGGAACATCACCGCGATTTGTCGGTACCAGCTGAGGTCGGCGCGCTAAATTGCGTGCGTACCGCGCGGTACGGCACCACGGTGCTCTCCTTCTACCGGAGGCTTCCATGACCACGGCGGTCTATCCCGGCAGCTTCGACCCGATCCACAGCGGTCACTTGGACGTGATCGGAAGGGCCCGCGAGATCTTCGACAGGGTGGTCGTGGGAGTGCTGGACAACGATCTCAAGCAGTACTTGTTCTCGGTGGCGGAGCGGGCCGACCTGGTCCGCCAGAGCCTGCCCCCCGAGGCCGGCATTGAGGTGAGGCACTTTTCGGGGCTGGCGGTCAGCTTCGCGGCCGCCGAGGGCGCCTCCGTGATTGTGAGGGGCCTGAGAGCGGTCTCGGATCTGGACAGCGAGTTCCAGATGGCCCTCATGAACCGGCGTCTGGAGCCCAAGGTCCACACCGTCTTTCTGACCACCGGGTTCTCCAACGTCTACCTCAGCTCGTCTTTGCTGAAGGATGTCTGCGCTCACGGCGGTAGCATCGAGGGTCTGGTGGCCCCGGCCGTCGAGCGCGCGCTCCAGGCGAAGTTGGCTCCGGCTGGCACCGCAGCGGTCCGGCCGGGGTAAGAGGAGAGACTATGGCGGACGACCACGACGACATGGAGCTGGATTCCGAGCGAATCTCGATTTTCGACGTCCTGGACCGGCTGGAGGCTTTGGTCAACCAGAGCCGGCGGCTACCGCTGACATCCAGCATCGTGGTCGGAGAAGAGGAGATTCTGGAGTCGCTGGACCAGATCCGGGTGTCGCTGCCGGATGAGATCCGGGATGCGCGGATGGTGCTAGAGACCAGGGACGCGCGTTTGCGCGAGGCGGACGATCAGGCCGAGCAGGTGGTGCTCGCGGCTCAGGAGCGGGCAGACCGTCTCACCGACGATCACGAAGTCACGCGACGGGCGACGGCGGAAGCTGACCGGCTGCTCACCGAGGCTCGCGACCGCAGCCGCAAGATGCGCCGGGACACTGACGATTACGTCCGAGATCGGATGGAGGAGCTCGAGACCGAACTGGCCTCCGCTTTGGCTCAGGTGCGCCGGGGGCTGGAGACTCTGAACGTGGGGCAGGAGGGTGAGGAGAAGCCCAAGGGGAAAGGGCGGCGGCGCTAGGGTGATCCCGACTGCCTGATAAACTCCGGTCCCGTCATGGCATTACCCAAAGAACGCATCCCCAAGGCCCGTCGCGACCGGCGCCGGTCGCACCTGGCCCTGCAGGGCCCCGCGCTCTCGTCGTGCCCGCGCTGCCGCCAGCCGCGGCGGCCTCACACGGTCTGCCCCAACTGCGGGCAGTACAAGGGACGCGAGGTTATCGCGACTGAGTAGTTGGGAGTTCGAGGGGACTTCTCAGGGAGCGCCCCGGCGGTGATCGCCACCAGGGCCGCACTACTCTTCCCCGGCCAAGGCTCCCAGATCCCGGGCATGGGACGGACCTTGGTGGAGGGGGGGCACCAGCCGGCTCTGCTGGAGCTGGCCGAACAGGCTGGGATCCCCTTGGAAAGGCTCCTGGTGACCGGCCAGGCGGAGGAGCTGAGGCCGACTGAGGTGGCCCAGCCCGCCCTTTTCTACACCGGGGTGGTGCTCGCGGAGATCCTCATGCAAGGAGGGCTCGCGCCGGTGGCCGCAGCCGGTCACAGCCTGGGCGAGTACTGCGCAGTGGTGGCGGCGGGCTCGCTAACCGCCGGGGACGGCATGCGCCTAGTGCTGGAGCGAGGCCGGCTGATGGGCAGTGCGCCGGACGGGACGATGGCGGCGGTCTTGGGTCTGGAGCTGGCCGAGCTGGAAGCCCTGTGTCGGCAGGCAGCGACGGCCGGGGAGTGTTGCGTCGTGGCCAACGACAATGCCCCTGGACAGGTGGTCGTCTCGGGCAGTCGGGCGGGGGTGGAGCGGCTTTCTCAACTGGCCAAGGCGGCGGGGGCCCGCCGGGTGGTCCCTCTCAATGTGGGCGGCGCATTCCACTCGCCGCTGATGGCCCGGGCGGCGACCACCTTCGCCGGTCAGCTGGACCAGGTGGTGATCCAGGAGCCGAGGTTCCCCATCGCGGCGGGGGTGACCGGGACCATTTCCCATACGGCGGCTGAGGTCCGCAGCGGACTTCGGAATCAGCTGACCGGCCCGGTGCGCTGGGTCGATTCGCTCAGGGCTCTGGCGGAGATGGGAGCCCAAACGTACGTGGAGTGTGGCCCGGGGACCACCTTGGCGGGCCTCAGCAAGCGAATTCTGCCGGCGGTTGGGACTATCTCCGTGGATTCGCCGGAGAGCGCCGAGCGGGCTCTCGCTGGGCTCCTGGCTCCTGACGGGCCGGCCGCATCGGCTGGAGGCGTCTAGGCTTTTCGGCCCCGGCTTACAATGGCCCGCAGCTTGCCCCGGCACATGTACCCTTCAGCGGCCCCGCCGCCCTTCTCAGCAGTCGGGCTGTGAAATCCTTCGTCCGCCGGCTGGGCGGCAATCGGAGTGAGAACACCCCGCCTCGTGGGGCCTCGGAAGGCCCAGCTGAGGCCCCTGGCAGCAGCGGTGGCTCTGCAAGCTTTACCGTATTGCCCGGCGAGCGCATCAGCGGTGCCGGCGCCAGCGGGGGGGACGTATCGGGGTCAGATCAGCGGGATCGGCCCGGGATCAGTAGACCGCCGGCTCCGGCCGAGGGGGCGACCGGCTCGGTTCCAGAACATCAGGAAGAGCAGACGACCGAAGGTCGTTCACCTAGGGGAATAGATGGCAGACACGAGCTGGGACGGGTTCAAGGCGATAGTGGTGGAACAGCTGGGCGTGGAAGCGGAGCAGGTGACCCCGGAAGCCAACTTCGTGGACGATCTGAACGCCGACTCACTGGATCTGGTGGAGCTGATCATGGCCTTCGAGGAGGCCTACGGGATGGAGATCCCGGACGAGGACGCGGAGAAGATCCAGACAGTGGGGCAGGCCTGGGATTACATCAAGGATCACCTGGACCTGACCAGCTAGCGGCCAGCTCCCCGGCTCGGCCGGCCGCGCGGCGGCGACGCTCCCAACCCGACGCGGCGGAGCAGGCTGAGCAGGAGATGGAAGCTGAGCGCCGACTCGAGGAGTTGGAGGCGCGCCTCGACATCAAGTTCAAGCGCCGGGAGTGGCTGCTCGAGGCTATGACCCACACCTCGTGGATCAATGAGCGGGGGGCCGAGGGTCGCGACAACGAACGACTGGAGTACCTCGGCGACGCGGTGCTCGAGTTGGTCGCGGCGGAGTACCTCTTCAATCGCTTCCCCAACTACGACGAGGGTCAGCTGACCCAGATGCGGTCCTCGTTGGTCAGCACGGTGGCGCTGGCCGGGATCGGAGAGCAGCTGCGGCTCGGTGAGGCGCTCCGGCTGGGCCGGGGGGCGACCAAATCCGGGGCCCGCCGACTGACCTCGCTCCATGCCAACGCCTTCGAGGCGATCATCGGCGCGACCTTTCTGGATCAGGGCTATCGGAAGGCCGGCAAGATCTTCCTCTCCCGGATCGGGGATCTGAGCTCCTGGACCGACCCCAACTTCAAAGGGCGTCTGCAGGCGCTGGCTCAGGAGCGGTAC
>PKXR01000032.1 GCA_003133485.1 Candidatus Dormiibacterota bacterium | reverse complement strand
ATCGGCCCGTGGCTGGAGGCGCCTTCGGTTCAAATCAGTAGGTGTGATCCTGCTGATGGGCGGCTTCTCCCTGGCCACTGCTCCAGCAGCCGTGGGTTCCACGGTCAACACGTTTCACCTCTCCGGTGACCTCCATGGAACTCTCGTCCTGAAGCCGGCCATCGGGTGTGGTGATCCCGGGTACTTGGAAGAGATGCAGGGGCATGTCACTGGCGAGAAGAAGGGTGTCACGAGTTGGACGCTCGCCATCAATCAAGCGAAGCCAGGAACGTACAAGGCCTCCGACTCCCTCAACTCAAAGGCGCATGTCACCCTGGACCCGGCCGGCCTCAACGCGATTACGAATACGCTCGTCAACGTGAGCGGGACCCTCAAGGTGACCGGCGCGGACGCATCTTCCGGATCGGTGAACCTCAAGATGGCCACAGACACGGACAAGGTCAAGGCCACGCTGGTCGGGAGCTGGAGTTGTCCTCCAGCGTCTTCTTAGTAGGCGCGAGCCGCTCTAGGTCAGGCCGAGTTCACGTCCCGGGGTCGCTCCTGACCCGGTGGCCTTTCCCGTGCAATGTGGCACCGGAGTCCTCCGCTACTAATTCGCCGCTTCCACATCCCCCTGCTGGCGGCGATCCGCCCTCGCGCATTTGTTACGTGGAGTGATCTCGTATCGAATTCGCGACGGTAGCACTGGACCAATTGACCCAGGCTTCGCATGGACACGTGCTGTCTCGAGGTCGCCGTGACACAGCTCGGGGTCACTCGTCAAGGAATGCCACGTCAATTTGGCGGAGGCGCCGAGACGAGCTCAACCTAACTTGGAGACCGACGGAGTTGCCTAGGCGCCGGTAGGCAGCTCGCGCTCGGCTTCTTCAGTCAACCCGGTGCCAGCGCTCCCGGCCGTCACGGCCGCTCCGGGACGGGACCGACTGGCCCGCCAGATCATCCAAGCAGGGAGGGCTAGAAGTACGAACAAAGGAGTCGTGTTTGGGTCGGTCCCCATGCCCGAGAAGATGCCCCCGAACGCCTGACCCCAATACCAGATGCCCAGCAGAACCGCGCCTAGCAGCACAAATCCTGCGGTCTTGGGTCTTCGTCCGTAAAGCAAGAACGCCACGGCTAAGAGGGAGGCGGCGAAGATGGCGTTGGAGGCCACCGGGTACTGATGGGTGAGAGTCGCCAACGGGATCATTGTGTTGATCATCCAGGAGGGGGCCATGCTCGCCTGACCTTCGATCAGCACGGAGATTCCCTGGGAGCCCCAGAAGCCGGGAGTCACGACTTGAGCCACGCCACCGTACAAGAAGACGAGGGCCAGGAAGTCGCGAGGGAGGCAAAACACGTCGGTGAGTTGCCACCAGCTATCGGGCAACAAGTAGAAGACTGCGATCGCCATATATAGAAAAACTGCGCCCGGAGCGCCGGTCAGCAGGGTTCCGTTCCCGGTGAAGACGCCGCTGGTTCCCTCGCCGACCACCCAGACCACCATGCCCCAAGCGATGGACAGCAGGAGACCCGCTCTGATCAGGCTGCGGTAACGCCCAAGTAGCCCGGCGATTAGTGCGAAGGCGATCGCGAACTGGGTGAGCATGAACATCCAGTTGAAGAGCGCGATGTGGGGGCTAACGAAGCTCAACGACCAGTTCGAAAGAGCGCCAATGATCGAGGGGGAGATCGCGATCGATGGCTTCATGATGTTGCTGACGAAGTCGATCGTGAACATCCGCGGCTGTGCCTGTAGGGTGGCATCTAGGAGCCACAGCAGAGCGGTACCCCAGAGCATCGTCCGCTTGAGCCGGGCGATTGGCGCGGGCGAGGAAAGCTCGGCGGGCCCCTCAGCTGGGCGAGCGTCGGCGCCGATCGTGGCGGTCGACGGAACTGAACTCATCCCCGCGACTCCCCATGAACAATCCCCGATCCGGCGCTCCAATATAGGTGGGGGTTCCGGAGGGGTCAAACGCCCATTGCGACCCTGCGGGGAAGGCCTCATGGGGGTCGCCACCCTGGATGTAACAGGTTGACCGCCTCAGTGACCGTCTCGCCCGCGGACGAGTGGCACAGGGGTCGGACGGGACTGGACAGCGACTGGGCCAGTTCGATCTCCATCAGCACGCGGGTGAGGTAGCTCGACGACTTCGCCTGAGCCTGAAGACCGATGTGCTGACAACTCTTCCACGGGGCTCGGATCCCTCTCCCTCGGCTTTCTTGAGATCGGATAGGTCTTGCGCCTGAGGCCGATCCGGGCCCGGTAAGAGTCCTCGAGAGCCTATGGAACCCTAAGCGACAGCGTCAGTAGTGCGGCCCACCAGGTTATGACTGCCTGCCGTCGGCTCGGGGACTCCTAGGCGCGGGCGTGTAACCTTCCGCCTGCGGCGGAGCGGTAGGGTTTTCCCGGCCAGAATCGGCTCGATGAGACCCGCCGGTACGGGGCGGCTGAATAGGTAGCCCTGGAGCTCCTCGCAGCCGCTGCGGATGAGGAACTGGGCCTGCTTTAGAGACTCGACTCCTTCAGCCACCACCGAGAGGCCGAGTCCATGCGCCAGCGCCAGGGTCGCGGCCACGATGGTCTCGTCATCGCGCCTAATTCCAATTCCGCTGACGAAGGACCGGTCGATCTTGAGCACCCGGAAGGGGAAGNNGGAAGCGCTGGAGCGCGGTGAGTGAGGAGTTGCCCGTGCCGAAGTCATCGATTACCAGCCACACGCCGAGGTCGCACAACTGCCTCAGCACCCGCGACGCGGAGTCCGGATCGGTGCTCAAGACGCTCTCGGTTACCTCCAGGTGGAGTCGGTCGGGGGCCAAGCCAGAGAGCTCCAGGGCTTCTTGGACATCCTTCACCAACTTTCCGTCCTGGAGTTGGGCCACTGAGAGGTTGACCGAGACCGCGAGGTGGGCGGTCGCCGGCTCAGTCTCAGTCC
>PKXR01000080.1 GCA_003133485.1 Candidatus Dormiibacterota bacterium | reverse complement strand
ACATCCGCATGCCCGGCATGGATGGCCTGCAGTTGAGTCAGGTGATCTCCCAGCTCCCGACCCCCGTACCGGTGGTGCTGGTGACGGCCTTTGAGGAGCACGCAGTCGAGGCCTTCCAACTGGCCGCGTTCGACTACCTGCTGAAGCCGGTGCGGGTGGACCGGCTCAATCTGACACTGGAGCGGCTGGCCCTCGCCTCTCGCGACACCGCGGCGCGGCTGAGGCGCGAGACGAGCCCCGACCCGGGCGCTCTGGAAGACCGCCTCGCGGTAACTCACCGTGGTCAGATCCTGCTCATCCCGGTGGAGGACATCCGACTCGCCGAGGTGGACGGAGACCGGGTGGCGGTGGTGACCCACGAGGGTAGGTACATCGCGCGTCTGAGATTGCATGATCTCGAAGAAAGGCTCTCCCGGCAGGGCTTCATGCGCGTGCACCGCCACTACATCGTCAATCTCCGCCACGTCACCAACGTCGAGTGTTTCTTCAACAGCACCTACCTGCTGCGGATCCAGGGGGTAAACGACCTTCCGGTCCCAGTCTCCCGCCGCCACGGCCCACAGCTCCGGTTGGCCCTCGGTCTCTGAACGGCTGTGCCCCCGCAGCTTTCAGGAGCCCTGGAGGGTGAGCCTGAAAACCCCGCCTCCACCGGCCTGCTGGAGTTCGAGGAGCAGACGGAGGTGGGCGAGCTCTACCTGAAGGCGCTGATGCGGCGCCAGGGACGGCTCAGCCTGGGCGTGGCCCTCGTTTTCGTCAGTTTCCTCCTGGTCCAGCCGCTTCTCGCCTGGTGGTGGCCGGAGTGGGGTGCCCTCAGGATCTTCGGGATTCCGGTCGCCTGGCTGGTCCTGGGGATCGTCTCCTACCCGCTGCTGATCTGGTTGGGCTCCATCTACGTCCGTCGGGCTGAGGAGGTGGACGACGAGTTCACCGACCTGCTCCGCTGAGGGGTAATTGGTGACCACCTCGACCGCGGCGGTTTTGGGCTTGGTGGCGATGGCGGTGGTGAGCCTGGGGGCTGGGCTCTTCGCGCGGCGCTGGGCGCGGACCACTTCCGACTTCATGGTGGCGGCCAGAGCCGTTCCCCCTCGGGTCAACGCTGCGGCGATCAGCGGTGAGTACCTGAGCGCCGCCTCATTCCTGGGTATCGCCGGCCTAGTCATGCAGTTCGGCTACGACGTGCTCTGGTACCCGGTGTGCTACGCCGGCGGCTACCTCTTGCTACTGCTGTTCATCGCCGGTCCCTTGCGCCGCTTTGGGGCCTACACGATCCCGGACTTCGCCGAGGGCCGTTTCGACAGTCCGCGCTTCCGCCGCCTAGCGGTGAGCCTGGTCCTCATCATCGGCTTCTTCTATGCCCTCCCCCAGATGAAGGCGGCTGGGCTGACGGTGCAGACCGCCTCCGGACTTCCGTACGGGGTCGGCATCGGCATCGTGGCGGTGGTGGTGGTAGCCGGAGTGGTGGGCGGCGGTATGCGGGGGATCACCTTCGTTCAGAGCCTGCAGTTCGCGGTCAAGCTCTTCGCGATCTCCGTCCCGGCGTTCTTTTTGCTGATCCACTTCTCGGGCACCGGCGTGCCATTCACCAGGGGCGCCGAGGGGCTGGAGCGGCTCACCACCACTACCAAATTTCAGGTCAGCCCGGGTGAGCTCTGGCAGATTCCGGGCGAAACCGAGGTCAGGGTCGCCCACCCCGCGTCCTTCGGATGGCAGCGCGCGACNNGCCCACCTCGGGCACTGGTGCTCCGTCGGCTGGTTTCGAAGGCGGGACCGGGCCGACGATCACCGTGAACCACAGCCACGACCATCGGTTGCAGGTGCAGGGCACCGGTCAGTTGCCCAAGGGCACGATCACTTGGAGATCGACCGACACCGTGATCATCGCTCGTGGTCAACCGGCTCCCTTCGGCAGCGAGACCCCAGCCAGCACCAACTCGTCTTGGATAGCTCCCTTCGGACCGCTCGCCGGGGGCACCGGCCACCCCCTGCTCTTCACCTACTCTCTGATTCTGGCCATCCTGCTGGGCACGATCGGGCTGCCCCACATCCTGGTCCGGTTCTACACCAATCCCGATGCCAAGGCGTCGCGCCGGACCGCGCTCTTGGTCCTAGTTCTGCTGGGCTCGTTCTATATTNNCACCGATCCTGGGCGCCCTGGGACGCTCCTACGACCCGAGCCTATACGGTAGCAATCTCACCGACGCAGTGGTCCTACTCCTGCCGTCGCAGCTGGGCGCGGGGTGGCTGGGTCAGGCCCTCTCCGCGATCGTCGCGGCGGGCGCATTCGCGGCCTTCACCTCGACGTTGAGCGGCCTCCTGGTCTCCCTGGGGGGAGCCCTGGGCCACGACGTCTACGGGCGCTGGCTGAGGCCCACGGCGGGCCCCACNNCCGAGCCTTCCAACTCAGTGCCCTCGGCGCCTGCTTGGCAGCGGGGGCGTTGGGGCTGCTGGTCGAGAAGTTCGACATCAGCGTGCTGGTGGGCTGGGCCTTCGCCATCGCGGCCAGCTCCTTCTTCCCCTTGCTGGTACTGGGGATCTGGTGGCGCCGGCTGACGACCCTCGGGGCCTCCGTGGGAGTGGCGCTGGGTGGCGGCATCGCCACCTGTTCGATCATCACCACCATGGTGGCGACGGTCTCCTCCCCCCTTGCTGCCTTCCTCGCCCAGCACTCGGATCTGGCGGTGGTGCTGGCCCAGCCGGCGATCGTCACAGTGCCGATCGCCTTCGGCTGCATGATGGGCATCTCGCTACTGCGCCCGACGCCACCCGCCGCAGTGTCCGCCAAGATGGTCCAGCTCCACGCCCCGGAGCTGTTGGGCCTGCGGCGCGAGTACATCCCGGAGTGATCCGGTGCCCAGGTGGGCTCAGTAACCGGCTCCAGGATCGGCCCGGTTCCGCAATGGCTCTCCCGCCAACCACCGGCGCAGCTGCCCGGCGAAGAGGTCCGAGGTCCGGCGGGCGAGGTGCGACGAGCTCCAGCTGAGGTGCGGACTGACGTGCACCCCGGGTGCCGTCCAAAGCGGGGAGCCGTCCGGAAGCGGTTCCTCGACGAAGGCGTCCAGATAAGCGGCCACCGGTCGGCCCGCGGAGACTGCTGCCAGGAGCGCCGCCTCGTCCACGAGCCTTCCCGGGCCACGTTCACCAGCACGCTCCCCTCGGCAAGCTCGGCCAATACCTCGGCGTTCACCGCCCGCTCGGTGTCGCGGGTTAGGGGTGCCACCAGAATTAGGGCATCGGCGCCCTTGCAGGACCGCGCCAAATCCTGGAATCCGAAGACTTGGGTCACAGCGGGAGGAGTCGGCCGCGAGGGATCCCGCCGGACCCCAACCACCTGGCAANNGACATCCCACCACGAACTCCGCGATGGGTATCGCAGTGACCCCCGCCGAGTGGGTGAGGATGATGTTGGGGCGGTCGGCGAAGAGAGCCGCCAAGTGGTCTATTCCAGCGCTCACGGTGTGCACCCGGTCAACCTCAGGGTGGGTCTCGAGAGCAATTGCAAGCTGGTCGTGGGCGAC
>PKXR01000113.1 GCA_003133485.1 Candidatus Dormiibacterota bacterium | reverse complement strand
TTCGATGTAGGGCAACAGCACCGGGAGATCTTCTTCCGGCACCGGCACCACCCCGCACTTCGGGCAGTGGATGGCGGGAATGGGAGGGCCCCAGTAACGCTGGCGGGAAATGCCCCAGTCGCGGAGCTTGTAAGTCACGTGAGACTGACCGAGACCTGCTTCGACCAGGGCAGCGGTGATCACTTCGCGAGCGGGGTCGGGAGCCTGCAGACCGTCGAAGTGGCCGCTGTTGACCAGCACTCCAGACTCGCCATGGGCACCGCGCCCCTCTCGGCCCGAGACGACCTCTATGACCGGCAGGTGATGCTGAATTGCAAAGGCGTGGTCCCGCTGGTCGTGGGCCGGGACCGCCATGATCGCGCCCGTGCCGTAGCCGGAGAGGACGTACTCCGCGGTGAAGATGGGAATGCGGGCACCGGTGAGGGGGTTGAGGGCGTCCCGGCCCAGCGCCAGGCCGCTTGTCGAACTCTCCTCTTCGTGCTGGCCGGCGATTCTCCGACGGGTGGCCACTTCCGCAAAAGACGCCACCTCAGCCCGGTTTTCCGGAACCGCCAGCTCCAACGTCCTCGGGTGGTCCGGGGCCAGCACCATGAAGGTAGCGCCGAAGATGGTGTCCGGCCGGGTCGAAAAAACCCGCAGCGGGTCCTCGCCTTCTATGAGGAAATCGATGAGCGCCCCCTGGCTCCGCCCGATCCAGTGCCGCTGGAGCAGCTTGGTGCTCTCCGACCAGTTGAGGTCGTCGAGATCCGCCAGCAGTTTCTCCGTGAATGCGCTGATGCGCAGGAACCACTGCTTCAGCTCCCTCTCGATGACCACCGCTCCGCAGCGCTCACAGGTGCCATCCGCCAACACCTGCTCATCGGCGAGCACGGTCAAGTCTACCGGACACCACTTGACGTTGCGGAGCGCCCGGTAGGCGAAGCCCCCTTTCCAGAGAGTGAGAAACAGCCACTGGGTCCACCGGTAGTAGGCGGGATCGGTGGTGTCGACCGTCTTCGTCCAATCGAATTGGGCTCCCAGCCGCTTCAACTGGTCGCGAAAATGCAACACGTTACTCGCGATCAGATCAGTGGGATGCCGACCAACCTTGAGGGCGAAATTTTCACTGTGGATGCCGAAGGCGTCGAAGCCGATTGGCTCGAAGACATCGAAGCCCTGCATTCGCTCGAAGCGACCGTGGGCGTCGGCCCCTGAGAAGGTGAACATGTTGCCCACGTGCAGTCCCTCCGCCGACGGATAGGGGAACATCATGAGGTTGTAATAGGGCCGGGGAACCCGGTCCAGGTCCATCTCGTAGAGGCCAGTTTTCTGCCAGCGGGACTGCCACTTGGCCTCGATAGCGCCGTGATCGTAGGTGGAAGTCATGGGTGGCAATTGATGATACTGAGCCTTCTCGGCTGATCTCGGGTGGTCCCCTATACTCCGGCCGAGTTAGCAGAAGGCGCCTGTGGCGCCATCACGGGCGGCGGGATTGCGAGGAGGCGAATTGGCGGAGACTCCGGTGTCAAGGGGAAAGGCGGTGCGGCGAAAGGCCTCGCGGACGCGCGCCGGCCGACACCTGAGGGAGCGACACAACTTCATAGGCTTTCACGGCCACGGATTACTGGCACTGATCTTCTTCGCGATCATCTCGCTCTCAGTGCTAGGGGTGGGCCTGGGAATCGCCTCGCTCACCATCTTTGCGGTGGGCTCTAGCCCGGGAAAGAGCCACGTTGCGGTCGGGATCTCCCCCAGCTCGTCCCCGTCTTCAGTCAACTCTCTGGTAGGGCACCCCATCGACGGAACCATCGTCGGCCTCTGGCTCGACCAGAACTTGATCGTAATCCAGCCCGGCGGGGCCGAGCCGGTTCAAGCGAGTGTGACCGCGAAGTCGGTCCTGACCAGGGGCGGAGCCGCCAGCACCCTCGGGGATCTAATCTCCGGAGACGCTGTCATCGTCACCTTCGGTCAGGGGCCTAAGCGGACCCTCGTGGTGGTGAACTTGAACGATATCGAGACGGTGCCCACCAACACCCCGAGCAGTTCCTTGACCCCACTTCCCAACGTCACCCCGACGCCGACCGCGACGCCGGTACCGACCCCGACACCAAATTTGTCGCCTCCGTCGCCTTCCCCTTCATCGGGTCCGACTAAAGGCTCCTAGCCACCCCCAGGACTCGTCAGCGCTCCGTGGGCTCCAACGAGAGTTCGATTCCTCGTCTCTTGAGGACCGAAAAAGGCGCTAGTTCGGCCNNCTGAGTGACCCTTTCCAGAGTCAGGCCACTGCCCGCCAGCACCTGGTGCGCTCGCTCGGGGGTGAGCAGGCTCTCCGGACGGTGGGCGTCTGAGTCCAGCACCAAGGATGCGCCTACCTCAAGGGCCACCTTGGCGACGTGGCCGTTAGTCAGCCCGTGCAGGCCGGACGCACTGATCTCCAGGTGAATTTGATTAATCCGCGCCAGCTCGGCCTCTTCGTAGGAGATCAGGCCCGGGTGTCCCAGGATGTCCACGTCGGGGCAGCGGGTGGCCGCCAGGTTCAACCCCGGCTGGGGGAAGTCCCCCAGGGTCTCGCCATGGACCACGACCAGCAGCGCCCCCAGAGAGCGGGCTTGGGCCGCCACCTTGGCGACCCGGGCCGGTGCGACTCTGGTCACTTCGACGGCCGGGATGGCGCTGATGCCAAGCTCGTCGGCCACCTGGCGGCAGGCCTCCACGATCTCCGGGACGCGGCTGCCCACCGTACCTTCGTCGACGTGGTCGCTGCACACGTAGGCGGCGTACCCGTTCTGCTGGCACCGGCGGGCCATGTGCAGCGCGTCCGCATGGCCGTCGGAGATGGTGGTGTGGGTGTGAAAGTCGAAGACCGGCACGAGTCCAGCTTAGGGCAAGGTGCCGGAGGCCAGACCCGCTGCCGGGAGAGCGGTCAATCCGGCCCGTGCTCGGCGGCCGCCGATGCCAGCCGGAGGAGCACCCCGTCGCGCAGCCCCCGCTCGGTGACCACCAACTCCTGGGCCCGGTAGCGCTCCAGCAGCCCCAGGAGGACCAGGACACCGCCGGCCATCAGGCGAGCGCGGGCCGGGCTGACCCCCGTGCGCATCGCGACCTCCGCGCTGGAGTGGGCGGCGGTGAGGTGGACCGCCTGTTCGATGTTTTCCCGATTGAGGGTGATCCAGGACTCCCGAGAGTCCTCATCTCGAAGAGTGTCCTTGGAGTCCGGAAAGGGCCGCCACACGCCGAGCAGAACAGGGAGGTTGGACGCGGTGCCCCCGCTGGCGATGAGCTCGCCCTGCTGGGCCGCTTCGGGGGCCGCCTCCAGCAGCATCGAGATCCGCATTTCCGCGTCCACTCGCTGGCGCGCCGTGGGCGGGTCCGAGGCCTTGATCGCCAGCAGGATCCGGTCAGAGCCCAACTTCAGGCTGATCCCGTTTACCGGCCGACTGCCGAGGCCGTGAACCACTTCCGTGCTGCCGCCGCCCACATCAATGACGGTGGCCGGCTGTCCCGCAGGCACCCGAAACGCGGTCCCCCCCAGGTAACTGAGCCGCGCCTCCGCTTCCCCGGTCAGAATCCGGAGTTGCTGCTTGCATTGCTGCCGGATTCGGTCCCGCAAGGCAGCTCCGTCAGCGGCATTGCGAAGGGCCTCGGTCCCGACCAAACCGACCCGCTCGGCGCCGTCACTGCGGGCCTGGTCGATGAGCTGGCCGATCAGTTCCGCGGTCCGCTGGAGCAGTTCCGGTCCGAGCTCGCCGGTCGACGCCACCTGGCGGCCGAGTCCGAGCAGGTGGACGGTGTGGCGGCGCTGGCTGGTCCCGTGCTCATCTACGCTGGCGACGAGCAGGTGGACGGTGTTGGAACCAACGTCGATAGCGGCCAGGCGTTCCTTCAGAGTTCCTCGTCCTCGTCCTCGGTGGGCTCCACGCGGACCAGCACATTGCCGTTGCCGTCGAGCCGCACATCGAAGTGCTTGACGAAGATGGCATCCGAAATCGGGGAGATCCCAGTCTGGACGTCGTAGGTCTCGCCGTCTAGAGGGCAGGTGACCAAATGCCCTCGCAGCTGTCCCTCGCCGATCGACCCTCCACTCGCGCAGCTGTTCTCCAGCGCGTGGAAAACCCCGTCGACGTGGAAGATGGCCACCTCGACGCCGTCGGCATCGACCACCCGCCCAGTTCCCTGGGGGATGTCGACCGCCGCGCAGACCGGGGCAAAGCCAGCCACCGCCGCGATTATGCAGAATGGGTGGGCGGCTGCAATACCCGCGCAGTCGATCCGCGCGACCTGGAGGCCTCGCAGATGGCGTCCTCGATCTCGGACACTACCTCCGGGTCGGCTTCTCGAGCCAGCGCTTCGGTGAGCGCGGCAGTGGCCGCTGCTCCTCCCAGTTGGCCCAGCGCCCACGCGCTGGCGCCTCTCACCACCGGCGAACGGTCGGTCGTCACCGCCTGCGCCAGGGCGGGCACGGCTGAGAGCTGCCCGGCATTACCCAGGGCGATTGCGGCGTTTCTGGCCAGACGCTCCCGGCCACTTCGTCGCATGGTGGTGGACTGGAAACGCGCCTGAAAGGTGGGATCAGAGAGCGAGAGCAGCTCGATGAGGTCCGGGAAGGGCACGGGGCCGCTCCTGGTCGAGGCGGGGCCCGGACGTACCGGCAGAAGACTGAGTCGCTCGTTGATCGGGCACGCCTCCTGGCACAGATCACAGCCGAAGACCCAGGTGCCCATCAGCTGGCGCAGCCGGCGCGGGACCGGGCCCTGATGCTCAATCGTCAGATAGCTAATACAT
>PKXR01000195.1 GCA_003133485.1 Candidatus Dormiibacterota bacterium | reverse complement strand
CTCAAGAGCGGACCAGGTGGCGCCCCCGTCGGAGGTGGCAAAGAGGGTGGCCACGGTGCCATCCCCGCTCATGCTGAGCCCGGTCACCTCTAGCCACGCCTGGAGCGAAGTCGTGGCAACCAGGCTCGCGGAGCTCGCGCTGATCGCGGGCAGCCCAGCGACCTGGGACCAAGCCCCGCCGCGCACCGGCGATTTCATCAGTTCAAGGCTTTGGTTGGTCCTTACTCTCGAATCGTTGCACTCAGTCACGACGGCCCATACCTGGCTGCCGACCACCGTCAAAGCCTGCACGGAGCCAGCGAGCTTAGCGACGTGCCATTTCTCTGCACCATCGCGGGTGAAGTACAGCTTTGGCCCCCAGGCCCAGCCATCTGATTGGTTGGCAAAGGTGATTTCGCTCACGGAGGCGGTATTCGCGCCCGCACCTGTACCGCAGGTGGGCGGTCCCGAGGACACCAGTACTTTGAGCGTTCCGACCGAGTGCCACCGTACCCCGCCGTCCGTGGTTGCAATCACCTGGGCGCGACACGCTCCTGTGGTTTCAGAGCAGGTCCCCCCCAGAGCGAAGCCCTGAGCCGGACTGACGAAGGAGGTTGTGAACATCTCCAGTCCGGCGGGAAGGTTGGTGTTCTCGGACGGAGGTGAGCTGCGAGTAGGGGAAGGCGAAACGCTTGCGGAGGGGGTCGCGGTGGGTGCTGGGCCTCCGCAGCCCGCCAAGAAGATCGTCGTGCCGATGACGAGTGAGAGGATGAGGCGCGAGTGGCGGGCGTGATGGGCCACGCTCAGCCCAACGCCTCAAGACTTGCTCCGGTTACGACCGTGCGACCTCGCAGGTGCGGCTTCGTCTGGCCGCCTCACTCACGGTCGGACTTTCAGTCGCCGGACCCGACTCTCAATCATTCGCCGGTGGTGCCGTCGAGAAGCTCGCGTGTCGAGTCGGCGTGCCCGGCATGGCGAGCAGTCTCGTTGATCAAGTGCAGCAGAATCCAGCGGAGATCCCTCCCCTCGCCCCGAATGCTGGGCTCGAAGAGCGACGGCATCGAGCGCACCACGGCATCGGTCTTCTCTGCCCGCGCCTGATAGGCCGCCACTGCGGCGGCGACCGTCAGCTCCGGCCCGGGCCGAAACTCCTCTTCGCTGCGACTGACCTCCTCGCCCAGCATCGCACCGTCAATCCACCTCCATTCGACACAGGTCAGATGGTTGACGACGCCCAGCAGCGGGATCAACCGACCATCAGGACGCCAGTGGGCTTCCTCCTCGCTCAGGCCCTGGACCTTCCGCAATATCGCACCTCGCAGGAATCGAATCCAGCTGAGCAGCAGCTCGCGTTCGTCAGGGTTCCCGACCGGAAAACCAAGCTCGCTTTCCTTCGACATGAGCCCATGATCGCAGGGTTGGACACCGGTACCCGGCCGCCACTGCCGACCACACGCTTCAGGCACCACTCAGCCGCTGGCTGCCCAGGTGGCTAGTTCAGCGCAAAGGCCTCGCCCGGCACAGGTGCTTCCGATCCCTCCCGGAATGTGGCGCTGCCAATCAGCGAGCTGACAGCAGCGCAGCACCAACACTCCGACGATTCTCAGCGATGAGACTTCCGACGAAATGTCGGCGACTCGACGCAATCGCCAGCGCCGTGCTGCGGTAAGAGTGAACGGAAGGTTGTAATTCCCTCCAGATCGGAGCTCTGAGCAGTGCGATCGTCGTCCGTCGGCCTACGGCCGCGGTTCGGTTCCTATTGACACCAGCCATGATGACCCGTAACAGTGAACGTTTCGCAGTAAATCCAAGTCGAGTCGTGAGGTTCGTCAACCGCCTGCACAGTCCCTCGCGCAGAAGAATCCTACGAGGTCGACGATCGCGGCGACGGTACATCAGCCGAAGTACACATTGGTGTCACCTGAGCTATCTAACGGGGTAAGACACCCGCGGGTGTCCTTTGTGGAGCTGGTGAGCCCTCGGCTGTGCAAGCAGGGCTTTCTGCGACCCTGCGCGTAATTCGGAGCTGGCGGCCGGCCCTATTCGGCGAGCCAGTCCCGGGTCAAGTAGAGCCAGAAGGCCAGCCCCTGGTAATTGCCGAACTTGCGAAACCGGCGCCGAATGGACCGATCGGAGGCCTTCCGACCACTGAGCTGGGCGTAGGTGGGAAGGGTCCAAGAGTCCAGGATCAGCAATCCGTACCGACCTAGTGCGGTGAGCATGATGTGGGCGGTGGCGTACGGGCCCACTCCAGGGACGGCCCGCAGGCGGGCCTCGACTTCGGCGTCCGGAATCGCCGGATCGTTGAGATTCTCTAGATTCAGGTGGCCGTCTGCGACAGAGCGGGCGAGCGCCTCTAGATACCCGCCGCGATAGCCGGTGCGGGCCTGATCCCGGTAGAAGTCGAGGCCAGCTCCGGCCATCGCCTCGGGACTCGGAAAGGCGTGCTTTCCGTCCGGACCGGGCCTGCCTAGGTGCTCAACCAGCGCACCAACCATTCGCTCCGTGCCCGACCAGGTGCAGTTGGTGGTGCAGATCGTCTTGACCACGTCCTCGAACACAGTTGGGCTCCGCAGCATCCGACCGGCTCCCGCAGTAACCCAGGAGAGCTCCAAATCACCAGCCGCTAGCTCGTAAAACCTCGAGAGGTCGTCGTCGAGTCTGAGCAGCTTCCGGCAGGTGGCCAACAGCTGCGGCCCATCACCGGTGCCGACCGGGCGATCCGTAGTTACCGCGGCCATGCCCGGGCGCTCTTCCCGGAAAGACAGTCCGTGGACGCCCCCCTCGACCGAAGTCAGGGTTGTTCCTAACACCCATGAAGTGGTGTCGATCCGATTGGGCGGGAGGGTCGCCACTCCGTGCGACGAGAGCGTCCTCCTCCAATCCACCGGCTCTCCGCCGCCGCCCTGCAATCTCAGCGTGCCCAGCTGCTGCGCCACCAGCCCTCCTCGAGCGACAGGGTTTTGACCCGGGGCGGCAGCGCCGCCCGTGCGCGAAGGCTGAGTCACCATCGGCCTCATCAGAAAACCTCCTCCATGTTATCGATGGCGGTCGGTTCGATTGCGGGCCGGTCCCGAGATTCCCCGACTTGACACGGCAAACGGACCGGCGTATTCTCCCTATAGACTAATTAGCTATATGGAAGAATACCTTGGCAACTGATCCCTTGAGCATCACCCTGACTGCCCTAGCCGATCCGACCCGTCGCCAGATCCTGGCGAGGCTCGGGCAGGGTGAAGCGACGGTGATGGAGCTGGCCGCGCCCTTCGCTCTGAAACTCCCAACCGTGTCGAAGCATCTGAAGGTGCTCCAGCGCGCGGGCCTCGTCTCCCAGAGGCGGCGGGCCCAGTGGCGGCCATGCCGACTCGAGGTGGCTCCGCTGACCGATGTCGCCGAGTTGATCGACCGCTACCGCGATTTGTGGGACGAACGACACGACCGCTTAGACGAACCTTTGCACCAACTGCAGACGGAGGACAAGAGTGATGAATGAAGCCAACACGGTGATCCGAGTGGAGCCAACTACTCAGATGGTTTTGTTGACTCGCACCTTCGAGGCGCCACGAGAGCTGGTTTTCAAGGCTTACACGGACCCCCAATTGATCCCGAAATGGTGGGGTCCTGGCAGGCTATCGACCACCGTGGCGGCGATGGACGTTCGGCCCGGCGGGATCTGGCGTTTCGTCCAACAAGATGGGCAAGGCGGCGAGTACGCGTTCCATGGGGTCTACCACGAGGTCGTGCCACCAGAGCGGCTGGTGGCCACTTTCGAATACGAGGGAGCGCCGGGTCATATCGTGCTGGAGACGACCACCTTCGATGTCGTGGCCGGAAGGACTAGGTTGACCACTCGATCCGTCTTCCGGTCAGTCGCGGACCGGGACCAGATGGTGGCCGCCGGTATGGAGCAGAGAGCCGGCGAGTCAATGGAGCGTCTGGCCGAGCTCCTGGCGGCCGGGTGAGACGAGCGGGAGGACTGCTCGACGATTAGCTCATCAAGCGGCGGACGCCGCAACGTAATCCCGAGCGGCGAGAAATGAGGGTGCCACTACCCAATCCCGGATGGCATCCGAGGTGGACCACTGTAGGTCGCGCCAAGGTGAGCGGAGATGAAATGGACCCGTATGCTGGCCTGGTGGCCGGGCGTGAGGATGTGGGCGCCGGAAGATGCGCTCGGCTGTGATGTCCATTGAGGAGCAGGAAGCAAACCCGCTGCTGGCGGAATTGAAGTGGGTCCACGGGCTTCTTCGCCGGGACCTAAGGACCTGCCAGACGCTCGCAGCCTCCGTCACGGCGGGCGCCTCGGCGGCAGAGGTACGTGACGAGATCCGCGCGCTGAAGGCTCAAGGGCCCCTGTTTCAGCTTCGGCTTAATTGCTTGCAGTACTGCAGGATCGTGCACGGCCACCACGGCGCAGAGAACGCCGCGCTGTTCCCGGGCGTGCGGCGAGCCGACCCGCGTCTCAATCCGATCGTCGATCGGCTAGAAGAGGACCATCGCAAAGTGTCCGATCTGCTCGACGAGGTCGAGGCGTCGTCGCTCGGCGTAGGCAGCCTCGCCGACGTCGCCGAGCGCCAACGACTCGTCGAAGCGCTGCACGCGTTGTCGGCACGACTCCTAGAGCATCTCGATTTCGAAGAGGACTCCCTCGCCCCCGTGCTCGCCACCTGGAAGGACTGGCCGTTTTATACCTGATCCGCACGTTCGCGCTAGCTACCTGAGGCCACCAACGTGCGCCCAGGTGCAGCGGTCAAGGCGATCGGACCAGAACCAGTAGGCACCGAGACCGAAGTCCTCTGGGTTCAGGTCGCCGCTGTGCGGGACCAGATCGCCCACTAGGACTTCGACACTTCCGATGACATCGTGGCCGCGACAGTTGCCCAGGATCTACCGGAGCTCGAGCAGGCCGTGAGCAGCCTGATCGGCCGCGTGGGCGCCGAGTGACGGCACTAGCACAGGTGGTGCCGCCAGCAGGATTCGAACCTGCGACCCTGGGCTTAAAAGGCCCCTGCGCTACCACTGCGCCATGGCGGCTCACCTGCAGCCTAACGCAGCGCCCTCACTGCGCCGGCGAGTTCGGGAGCCGGGCCGTGGTCAGATTCCGACGAGGCTAGCGCGCCCCCGGATATGACGGCGCTCCGCTGGATTCAGGGTGAGCGCCAGCGCCTGAGCCCAGGCCGCCTGTGCCTCGTCTTCCCGGCCCAATTCCTGCAGCAGCTCGGCGCGGGTGCTGTGCAGCAGGTGGTACCGCTGGAGCTCAGGAATCAGAGCATCCGCCTCTCGAAGGGCAACGTCCGCCCCGGCGACGTGCCAGAGCGCCACCGCCCGGTTGAGGCGGACCACCGGCGACGGCTGAAGCTCAAGGAGGCGGTCGTAGAGCCGCACCAATAGCGGCCAGTCGGTGCTCTCCCAGCTGGCGGCCAGGGCATGGCAGGAGGCGATGGCAGCCTGCAGCTGGTAGGGGCCGGGTCGCTGCAGCAATGCGGCCCGGTCGAGCAGTTCCGTCGCTTCGGTAATTGCATCCCGATCCCACCGGGACCGATCCTGATCAGCTAGCAGGATCAGCGCGCCGTCAGGGGCAAACCGGCCGTCCACCCGTGCCAACTGGAGCTTGAAGAGCGCCAGCAGTCCGAGCACCTCCGCCTGAGACGGCAGCACCTGGGCTGCCAGTCCCGCCAGCCAGGTGGCGTCCTCAGCCAGCGACCGATCCTGGGAAACATCCCAGCGACTGGCCAGGTACCCCTCGTTGAACATCAGGTAGAGCACAGCCAGCACCCCCGCCGTGCGCTCCGGCAATAGATGCGCTGGCGGCACCCGGTAGGGGATCCCGGCGTGGGCGATCTTCTGCCGTGCTCGTACTAGCCGCTTGGCCATCGTCGTCTCGGGCACCAGGAACGCGCGGGCAATCGCGGCAACCTCAAGCCCGGCGAGCGTGCGCAGCGCCAGCGCGACCTGGGCCTCGCGGGCGAGCGCCGGATGNNCAGCAGGTGAAGACCAGCCGCAGCAGGTCGTCGTGCACCACGCTGTCCGGCTCGGCCATGTCCAGTACCTCCTGCGCCGGGTCGGCACTTTCCTGCGGGGCAGGCCAGGCCGCCGCCGTCTCCTTGACCGGCCGGGCTGCCTCACGGCGGAGCATGTCGTAGGCCTTGTTCCGCGCGGTGACCGTCAGCCAGGCCCGCGGGTCGTCCGGCACCCCGGCGGCGGGCCAGGCCCGGAGTGCCGCGACGGCCGCTTCCTGCACCGCGTCCTCGGCGAGCCCGACGTCACCGGTGCGCGCGGCAAGCGCGGCCCTGATGCGGCTGCCCTCATCCCGGACTGTCTCGGCCAGCCGCTCCTCAGGACTCACAAGCCCCTCCTGCGGATCCACTGGCCGCGCCTCGGGGCTCACAAGCGGCTCCTCGGGGCTCACAAGCGGCTGCTCGGGATTACAGGCCGCTCCTGCGGACTCACTGGCCGGCCGGGGGGCCGTTCATCGGGAACACTGGCCGCAGTTCCACCTTGCCGCGCCAGGTGGCCGGGATCTGCGCCGCCCACTTGATGGCCTCGTCCAGGTCAGCGGCCTCGATCAGGTAGAACCCGCCGAGGACCTCCTTGGCCTCCGCGTACGGGCCGTCGGTGATGACCAGGTCGCCGTCCTTGCCGCCCGCGAAC
>PKXR01000205.1 GCA_003133485.1 Candidatus Dormiibacterota bacterium | reverse complement strand
GTGAGCGGCCGGGCCGGGTTCGAGATCGTCCAGAAGGCGGCAGCGGCCGGCATCGGACTGGTGGCCTCGATCTCGGCGCCGTCGTCACTGGCGGTTCAGGCGGCTCAGACCACGGGTGTGACCCTGATCGGATTCCTGCGGGGTCAACGCTGCAATGTGTACTCCCACCCAGAACGGGTCGGGCTCGGCCGGGGCCAGCTGGCCGCCCCGCGCTGATCGAAGCGGAGATCACGGCGGGGCGATGATGATCGGGCTCCTGATCCTGGCTGGCGGACGCAGCTCGCGGATGGGCAGCGACAAGCCCGGTCTGCCTTTTCCCAACGCGGACGACCCTTCGCTGATCCGGAGAGTGGCGGCCGGTGTGGCGGAGGTGGCCGGACCGCCGACGATCGCCGGGCTTCACGATTACGGCACCGGTTGGCCGGTGTTTGGCGACGAGGCGGGCTTGAGTGGTCCAGTCGCCGGGCTGATCCCGGGGCTGGCCGCAAATGCCAGCGCCCTGGTTCTGGTGCTGGCCGCCGATCTTCCCTTCCCCTCTGCCAGCCTGGCTCAGGGACTCGCGGAGATCGCCCAGCACGATCAGGACGCCCAGGCGATCATCCCGGTGCGAGAGGGAGGGCTGGAGCCGCTGTTCGGCATCTACCATCGCGACGCCACCGCTGACCTGCGCGCCATGGCGCGACAATTAGACCGGGCCGGCCGCGGTCCGTCGCTGCGCCGGACCGTGGCTGGAGTCCGGCTACGGAGGGTCACGGAGTCGGAGTGGCGGGTCTGGGACCCAGGCGGGATCTCATTCCTCAACTGCAACACCCCGCACGAGTTAGAGGAGGCAGCAGCACAGGCCCGGGCGCGGCTGGGCCAAGGAGGAGTTCGGTGAACGAATGGTTTGACAGATACCTGAAGGCCCTGGGAGCGGCCGATGCGGTCCTGCGCCAACCGGAGGCCAAGCTGGTTTTGGAGCTGGCCGCCGAGTCCGCCCACGTTTCGGGGGCCCGCCAGTACGCGCCACTGGCAGCCTACCTAGCCGGGCGGGCCGCGGCCGGACAGTCTCGGGAGGGCCGCATCAAGGTGCTGCAGGGGGCGATCGGGGCGGCCACCAAGGCGGGACCGGCCGGCGGCAGTCTAGGTCTGGAGTTGGAGGANNTAGCCATCCAGTTCTTGACCTTCTGTCGGCTGCCTCTTATAGCGGAATGATCTCCACCACCGCGCCCTGCTCCACCAGCTCTCCCTTGGCTGGCAAGACCAGCAAGGCGTCGGACCGTGCCAGGGAAAGAGTGGCGCCACTGCTCTGCGACCCGACCACCCTGACGCCTGGCAGCTGTCCTGGCCTCTGAATCAGGATCGCCCGGTGAAAGGTCTCCAGCCCCTCCGGCTTCTCCACCCGTTCCAGTAGCTCAGCGATCTGAGTCGGCGGCGTTGGATCGCTGACTCCCTGCATGGCCAGCAGGCAGCCGGCGCCAAAAAGGATGAAGGTCACGCTGGCGGAGACGGGGTTGCCCGGCAGGCCGAGAAAGATGCTGCCGCCAAACTCGCCGAAGGCGATCGGGCGGCCGGGGCGCATCGCCACCCGCCACATCCACAAGCGGCCTAGCCTCCCGACGGTGGCGCGCACGTGGTCGTGGTCCCCAACGCTCACCCCGCCTACGGTCACCANNGTCGCCCACCCGGGCCCTCATCTGAACCTCGCCACCGGCGGCTCCGATCAGCGCTTCCACGGCGGGTCCGGCGGTGTCGTAGATCTCTCCTGGTCCGAGGGTGGTTCCTGGAGGTCGGATCTCGTCTCCGGTGGTGATCACCGCGACGCGGGGACGCTTGGAGACCGAGACCGTACCCTGTCCGGAGGCCGCCAGCGGCGAGAGGTCGGTGGGCCGGAGGCGGTGGCCTGCGGAGAGAATCCGGTCTCCCGGGGAGAGGTCCTCTCCCGCCCGGCGGATCGCGTTGCCGCTCCCGGCTCGCTCCAGAATCAGAACCTCGGACTCGCCTCGGTCAGTCCACTCATAGGGGACCACCGCGTCGGCACCGTCAGGAAGGGGTGCGCCGGTCATGACCTTGGCGCAGGTTCCCGGACTGATCGACACTTTTCCGGGAGCCATTCCGGCCGCCATCTCCCCCACCACCGGCAGCCGCACCGGCACCGTGCCCAGGTCCGCGGCGCGAACGGCATAGCCGTCCATGGCGCTGTTGTCCCAGGGCGGTAGCAGCACTTGGGCCTCGACGTCCGCCGCCAGCACCCGGCCGACGGCCTGCCCGTCCACCGCGACTTCTTCGGAAGCTAGCGGGGAGATGTGGTTCAGCATCTCCCGCCGGGCGGCGGCCACGGTGAGAGGCTTTACCGGCGAGGTCGGAAGAGCCGGGTCAGGGCGCGGGCTCATTGACCACCAAGCCGAGCTCGGCTCCGAATCTCGGTCAGAGGTTCCCGCGCGCCTCCTGCTCGCGCTCGATGGCCTGGAAGAGAGCTTGGAAGTTGCCCTTGCCGAAACCCCGGCATCCCTTGCGTTGGATCACCTCGAAAAAGAGGGTGGGACGGTCCTCCACCGGTCGGGTGAAGATCTGCAGCAGGTACCCATGCTCATCCCGGTCGACCAGGATGTTGAGCTGCCGCAGCCGCTCGAGGTCCTCGTCGATGGGCCCAATCCGATCTGGGAGGCTCTCGTAGTAACTGTCCGGCGCACGCAGGAACTCGGCCCCTTGACGGCGCAGCCAATCGACACTCTCGACGATGTCTTCGCTGTGCAGCGCGATGTGTTGAACTCCCGGTCCGTGGTAGTAGTCCAGGTATTCGTCAATCTGCGACCGGCGCAGCCCCTTGGCGGGCTCGTTGATGGGGAAGGTGACCCTTCCTTCCTTCCCACCGCGCACCACCTTGCTCCGAAGCGCGGAGTACTGGGTGGCAATGTCGCTCTCGTCGAACTCCTGAAAGACATCGAAGCCGAAGACCCGGTTGTACCAACTCACCCATTCGTCCATGCGGGTCAGCTCGACGTTGCAAACGCAGTGGTCAACCAGCTGCAATCCGGCGCCCCCTCCGCCCTTGAACTCATCGCGATACCCGGGCAGGAAGCTCCCGCCATACTCCGCCCGCTCCACGAAGGTGTGGACCGTGTCGCCGAAGGTCCTGACTGTGGCCAGCCGCACCGCCCCCTTCTGGTCCTCCAGCACATGGGGTTCAACGACCGGCCTCGCCCCCCGGCTGACCGCATCTTGGAAGGCGGCCATGGCGTCGTCCACCGTGAAGGCCAGGGTGCGGACCCCGTCGCCATGAAGTCGGACGTGCTCGGCCACCTCGCCGTCCGGGGTGAGGGGCGCCGTCATCACCAAGGTGACGTCGCCCTGCCTTAGGGCATAAGAGGCTCGGTCTCGCACGCCGGTCTCGGGGCCGGAGTAGGCGACCACGTCGAAGCCGAAGGCGGTCCGGTAGAAATGGGCCGCCTGGCGGGCGTTCCCCACGAAGAACTCAATGTGGTCGACCCCCTCCAGGGACGTCTCCCGATACTCGGGGGCCGCTATATCGGCCTCGGTCGGCATCGTCACTCTTCGGGCCTCGATGGGGCTTTCGGCATGGCCATCTCCTTGGGCGGGTGGGCCGGACTTGCCCAAGCGTACTGCGCGCTGACGAACGGTGAGAGCCAGCCTCGGCCTGTACGTCTCATGGACGCTACGCTGGCCTGGATGGAGCAAGGCCTCTCGCCCGGCCCCCTGGGGTGGCGCTGCTGCCTGCCCACCACCGATGCGACGACCATCTCGCTCAGCTGCCCCCTGGAGCCCGGCCACCCCTGGTTAGCGGGAAGGGCTCTCGATATCCTGCGGCAAGAGGCGCGGACCGAGTCCGACCCCCAAGCGGACCGCTACGCGGTGGGGCGGCGGCGCGGCGCTCCGCTGATGCTCGGCGAGCCGCTCATCTGGAACGGGGTGCCGCTGGTCGTGGAAGCAGTGGAGCCTGAAGGGGAAACCCGGGGCGAGCTCACCCTGAGGCTGCCGCCCTGGTCGGAGATGGCGGCGGGGATTCCGGAGGATCGACTGTGGGCGTTAACCGACCGGTTGGCCACGGAATTCAGGGTCAGCTGCGGGGTGATCTCGGACGGAAGGGCGATCGGCTACCCGGATTTGCGCGAACCGGAGCGGACCGCCCCGCGGTTGCAGCTCCTGCACCTGGGGGTGCTGGTCCCCCCCGCCTGGCTCAGGTTCCTTAGGCTGGGATCGACCCCGTACCAGAAGCTGCCGGAGAGCCGGTTGGTGGTGGTGCTGGAGTAGCCGACCAGCTCAGTCGGCTGGGGCCAGGGAGCGCTGCCGGCGACGCTTGGCAGCGGTCGCTGAGATCAGCTCCAGAATGCATCGATTGGCGTTTTGGGCGGTCAGCTCAGCGGGATCCAAAGCGGGGGCGACCTCGACCACATCCATCGCCACGACTGGGGTGTGCAGGGCCACCTCTCGGACGGCGCGGAGCAGGTCGACGGGGGTCATCCCGCCCGGCTCGGGGGTGCCCGTACCCGGGGCGAAGCCGGGGTCGAGCACATCGATGTCGATCGAGATATAGATGAACTCAGGCCCATCCAGCGCCTCGGCCAACGCCCGCCGCACCACCTCGGAGATCCCCAATCGCCAGACCTCGTCCATGAGGTGCCAGCGCATCCCCTCGGCTCGCATCCACTCGAAGACCTCGCGGGGTGGCCAGTAGCCGCGCAGCCCGATCTGGACGAAGTTGGCACCGGGGACCGCCCCGGACTCCACCAGTCGACGCATCGGGGTCCCGTGGGAAAGCGGGTTCCCGAAGCTCTCGGGAGCGGTGTCGGCGTGGGCGTCGAAATGGACGATGCCCAGCCGGCCTCGGCCCACGACGTCGGCCACGGCGGTCGCTGAGGGCAGGGTCACTGAGTGGTCCCCCCCGATCACCACCGGGACGATCCCCCGCGAGGCGACTTCGTGGACCCGCTGGCGGATCGCCTCGTGCGAGGGCCCGACCAGCCCCGGCTGGCAGACGGCATCGCCGTAGTCGACGATCGTTAGCTCCTCGAGCGGAGCCACCTCTAGGTCCACGTGCCAGTCGGGAGGTTGATAGTTGGCCACTCGCACCGCCCGCGGCCCGAACCTGGCCCCCGGCCGGTAGCTGGTGGAGTCGTCCCAGGGCGCTCCCACGATCGCGAAATCGGGCTTCCAGCGGTCGAGCTCTTCCGGCTCAGTCACCTGGACCACCTTGGCGAAGGAGACGGGGCCCAAATAGGAGGGGCCCTCCATCTGCCGGCGCAGGTTGGAGGGAATCGGGGGACGCTCCACCCTCACGCGCGCCCGCGGTCAGGTGGGAGCGTCTTGGAGCTGGACCGGGCCGAGGAGGATGACATCCGGCCGCCCATTATCAGCCTCGCGGTCGGCTTCGGCTCAGTCCCTCTACGAGGTCGGCTCCAGTTTCTCAACGCGGACCCGGCCCTCCAGACCCAGATACACCACCATGATCCGCTCCAAGATCTGCTCGAAAGCGCTCGGGTCCCACCCGTCCACCAACTCTCGCATTCTTTCTCGGTGTTGCGCGGCAATCTGGGCCACCACCTCCCAGCCCTTGTTGGTGAGGCGAAGGACAATTCGGCGCCGATCCTCGGGCCAGGGAGCTCTCGCGATCAAGCCGGACTCTAAGAGCGAGCGGCTCAAAACCGAGATGTGGGCCCGGCTGGAGGCCAGCTGCTCCACGAGTTCGTGCTCTTGGACCCCCTCCAGGCCCGCCCCACCCAGGACCAGGACCGCGTGGTACCCCAAGGGAGTGAGGCCCGCCTCGGAGGCGGCAGCGTCCAACATCGTCAGAGCCCGGCGGAACACGTACCGCAGCTGGCTGCGGAAGGCAAGCTGCTCCAGCAGCTCAGGACCCACCCCGGGGGGCAGATCGGTCGGCGCCGGCGACGGCGGCTGCTCAAGCACCATGGTCAGGCGCTGACTACGACGGGAGTGCCGAGCGGAGTCCAGCTGTACGCCCAGGCCAGCGTGGCGAGGGGGGTGTGCACGCAACCGTGACTGGCGACCGATAGGTTGGCCTCACTTCTTGGGCCGAAGGCGTCGGCAGGCTCCCAGGGCGCATTGTGGAGGTAGTAGCCACCGGCGAGAAACTCCATCGCATACTGGGCTAGGAACGGCGTGTAGTAGTTCGGCGAGCCGGGCGCATAGCCCGAGATGAACTCCAGCGGACTGCGCTTCAGGAAGATCGAGAAGGTGCCCGTCGGGGTCGTCTCCCCGGGCCTGCCGGTGGTGACCGGGGTGGCGTTGACCACGCACCCATTGTCATAAAAGATCATCTCCTCAAGCGATATCGAAATGTAGATCGACTTGCCGGAGATGGCACTGTGGCCGCACGAGTTGGCGGCCAGCACGGCCCGCACCTGGCTCTGGAGATCCCGCAGTGAACCTTGCGCCGCGCCGAGCGTGTTGACCGTCGTCGCCCCCTGTATCGCGGTTCCTGAAGAGCTGAGCTGGGTCTGGAACGCAGCAGCATTTGGGAGCTGTTCAAAGGACGCCTGATCAACCAGCCCCACCACTGTTTCCTGCAGATTGGCGACCTGCTGCTGGAGACCAATCTCAGCCAGGAGCGCCTGCAGCTGCGTCGAGAGAGAAGCGATCTGGGCGGTCCCGGGCTGCCCCGCGGCCTGGGCCCTTTGGAGCGCACTGACATCTCGGGGCACAGCCAGCTCGGAGAGGCCGGCGGCACTGGCTAAGCTCTCCGCGGCAGTTGCCTGGTCCATCAAATTGGTGGAGCTGGCAGTCAGAGTCACGCTGGCGGCGGCCGCCGCCGCTGAGCTCTTAGCCGACGCTTCGGCCTTGGTGAGGACCGACTTCCAGGCTACCGCGAGAGACCGGAGATCCCCGGGAGTCGAGGCTTCGGCCAGCGTGGCGGACCACCCGGAGCTCTGACTTGCTTCCGACGGGGTCAGCCAGGCCATGTTGGCAGAGGCAAAGCTGCGGTATTCGGTGAGGTAGGCCTGGGCCTGCTCTCGGCGCGTGGTGACGGCAGCGGTGAAGGCCTGGGCAGCCGATTGGCGTAGCGCTGTAAGGGCGCTCCCCCGCGGCTGGAACCAGAAGGTTGGCGAATACCATGGTTGGCTTTGGACCCGGGCCAGCTGCTGGCGCAGCGGGCTGAGAGCGGCGAGCGGCACGCCCTCCCGCTCATCTCTGGTCAGGACGACTTTCAGGCTGTGGGCCTCGCGGGCCACGTTTCCGCTGCCGGCGTAGGCCAGGGGCAGGTCGACCGCGATCGCCAACAACAGCACGGCCATCCCGGCGAATGCCCAGCGGCTCGAACTCAGCTTGAGGACGGAGACCGCCCTGCGGCGGGCGCGTCGCGTCGCTGTCCTCTCCGCTTCTCTCCCAAGTTTGGAATCCATGCTTCGATCGCATTCTGTACTGTCAGCCAGACTCACGGCCAGAACAGAGTGCCTCTCGGCAGGTTGACGGTCAACGCTGGCCGGCACTTCCGACGGCCAGCGGTCGAGCTGCTGCCTACGCCGAAATGGGCAGTTCGTCGGCAAGCTGCTCCAGCTGCCGATCGGAGAGGGATCCCAGAAGCAGGTCGGTGTGAGCCGTAGTCCGCTCCTCCAGCGCCTCCCTCCGAGCTCTACCGGTAGAGCTCAGGCCCCCTTCCGCAGCGAGCCAGCCTCTCACCCGGAGCGATTCCCGGGCAGAGGCGACCTCCTCGTCCCCCCAGCGGAAGAGGCGGTGCATAGGGACGGCCTCGAGGCCCTGCCAGGCGGCGGTGAGCAGTAGCAGTTCCAGCGGCTGAAGTCCCTCCGCCTCGGCCGCCCGGTAATGGGCATAGGCCCTCGCCTCCCGCAGAGTCATGGCTGCCCACAGCAGCTCTTGGTGGGGGTCTTCTCCGGGAGGTAGCTTCCACCAGGCCTGCGGCAGTTCGCCCTCCGGCCGCGAGGCCCGCGCCAACTTGCCGAGCGCCAGGCCACTCGCCTGCGGGTGAAGCCTCTTCAGCGCCGCCGCGCCGGCCTCTCTGGCGGCCAGGATATAGCTGCCCGGATCCAGCGCCACACACCTCGGCCGCAGGTGCTCGACCAGGGAGGCCGGCATCACGTACAGGGCGGCCGCCCAATCGATGTCGGGCATTTTGCCGGCCCGACTCAGGATGTAATGGACAAAGCCGAGAGAGCCCCTCTCCTCCTGGAGCCGGAGCAGCTCAGGTTCCCGGCGCTGAGTCAGCCAGAGCGTCTGACAGACCCACTCGATGGCTACGAGGAGCCGCTCGCGAGATTCCGAACGGGTCATCGCCTAACGATCGCGGAGCTCCGGCGATCCGAGGCCGACGCCTCCGGACGCATCAGATCGCGTCTGAGACCGACGACATGAAGAAGTTTTCGACCCGGATGGGCGGTGCCTTGATGAAGACCTGGTCCCCAACTTCCCGGGAGAGCGCCAGCTCCGACCTCCCGATCTCGACGGTACGTTGGAACACCCCCACGGGGCTCTCGTTGAAGCGGAAGTTGTTGACTGCCCCCACCACCTCCCCATGCTCGATCAGGAAGACCCCGTCGCGGGTGAGGCCGGTCAGCAAGAGAGTGGCCGGGTCCACGTCCCGGATGTACCAGAGCGAGGTCACCAACAGGGCTCGCTCGGAGCTGGCGATCATCTGATCCAGCGAAGTGTCGGTACCCCGCATCGTGATGTTGTCGACATCGGGACGCACCTGGTGCCCGTGGTCCTGGGCCCAGCGTCGAGGACAGACGAGATCCTGCTGGACCCCGCCTTCGACCCAGACGGCGGCCGGTATCGGCAGTCCGTTGTCGAATACCGAGCCGTACTCGCTCGATCCCAGACAGCGCACGAAGTTGGGCACGGCCATCTGCGGATCGAGCGGATCGCTCTCCAGGCTGAACTCGGGGGCGTACATCGCCTCCCCCACCCGGGGACCCGACTTGCCGGCGAAGACTGTCCGGCCCTCATCGGCCCCCCGAGCATGCATCTCCCACATCAGGCGCATGACCAAGTCGGACGTGGCGGAGGGCTCGAGCAGTACCTGATAGTGGCCGGCGGGCAGGGCCACTGACTTCTCGGTCCAGCTGAGCCGCCGGCTGAGCCCCTCATACAACGCTCCGGGGTCGAGATCCGCCAGTCGGCGAGCGGTCGCTCCCGCCCAGACGCTGCGCCGGAGGTCCTGGGTCTTNNGTCTTGAGGGTGAGGGCAATCGAGGCGTTCTGGCGGCGTCCCTCCAGCCGGACCCCGGTGTCGGTACCCAGTTGCTCCTGGGCGGCGGTCGCAGACGCGAAGCCGAAGCACCGCAGTCCAGCTTCCCGGGACCGCTGCAAGACGTCGCGCACGGACTCCAGGATCGGCTCGAGGTCGGC
>PKXR01000149.1:190-6883 GCA_003133485.1 Candidatus Dormiibacterota bacterium | reverse complement strand
GGTGATGGTGGTGCCGAGGCCCTTCTTCAAGGCCGTGAACTCGACCCGCCAGCGGGTCAGCTCACGGCAGAACTCCGGGACCTCCCTCAGCCGGGTCTCGGCCTCGTCGGTCCAGGTGAAGGTCGGGAGTCCGGTCCGGTCACTGAGCGGATGGCCATAGCCAAGCTTCTTGCTCAGGACCTCGACGAACTTGGAGTTGATCTCGTCCACCCCGCGCCGGGCGGCGCGCTGTTCCAGCACCTTGTGGGCCATCTCCTCGGCTTTGTCCGGGGTCACGTGACTGGTGTCTGCGGCCGAGCGCGCCTTGCGCATGGCCGCGACGTGCACTTCAACGTCCCACTTCACGTCCGGCGGTAGTGCAGCCGCCGGCACCGGGCACCCGGGGGCGGCACCCTCGGCCGGTCCCTCGGCGGCTGCGTCGGGGCGGGGGAAGGGGCAGCTGGGCTGTTCGGCGGTACTCACGGGATGAAGTTTCCGCCAGCGACGGGGGTTTCTTCAAGGTCCAGGTCGGGCAAGGAGGCGGCGCATTCGGCGGGCACCGCCGAGACTAGCTGCTCCAAGGCAACTCGCAGAGCTTCGAGCTGCTCATCCTGCAGCGGCTTGGTGAAGTGGGAGCTGACCGAGCCCAGGTGGTCTGGAGCCGCCTCCTCCAAGCGGGCCCGACCCAGGTCGGTGATGACGGCGAAGAAGCCGCGGGCGTCGCTGGGGCAGGCCTGCCGGAGCACCAGGCCGCCGCGCTCCAGCCGCTCCACCAGTCTGGTCAGGCCGCTCCGGCTGAGCAGCACCCGGTCCGCCAACTGGGCCATCCGCAGAGCTCCCCCTTCCGCCTCATGCAGCTGAACCAGCACGTCGTACTCGGCGAGCGGCAGCTGGTGGGAGGCGATCAGCTCGCGCTCCAAGACCCTGGTGATCACCGTGTGGGCTTTGAGGAAGGCTCTCCACGCCGCCATTTGAGCCGGGGTCAGAGGGGGAGCCGGCGCCGCCTCATTCGGAGATGGTTGCACGATCAAGCACCTTTATATTATGATTGCACAAGCAATTATCGCGCATTCGGACCACTGTCAGTCAGGAGGAAGGTACATGAGCTGGAAGGTAGACACCGCCCATACGTCGCTCGAGTTCGCCGCCAGGCACATGATGGTAAGCACTGTCAGGGGCCACTTCAAGGAGTTCAGCGGCGAGGTGGAAATCGACGCCGGGGACCTCACCCGCAGCTGGGCCACGGCGGAGATCAAGGCCGCCTCTCTCGACACGCGCGAAGACCGGCGGGACACCCACCTCCGCTCGGCCGACTTCTTCGACGTCGAAAAGTTCCCACTGATTACCTACCGCAGCGGCAAGATCGAGAGTCGCGGCGACAACCGCTTCCTGGTTCAGGGCGAGCTCACCATCAAGGACGTTACCAGGCCGATCGAGCTCGAAGTGGAGTTCCTCGGGATGGAGAGCAGCCCCTACGGCTTCAAGGTCGCAGGTTTCGAGGCGCGCGGCAGCCTAAGTCGCAAGGACTTCGGGCTCAACTGGAATGTGGCCTTAGAGACCGGCGGCTTCATGGTCGGCGACGAGATCAAGCTGCGGATTGACGCGGAGGCCGACGAGGCGGTCGAGGCAGTTGAAGCAGCGACTGCGGCGGTCGCGTAGGCCCAATTTCTCTCACAGTTCTTGGCCGGCGGGATGGGGGTCCTCCCCGCCCCCAGCCCGTCGGCCGGTCCGGCGCTGTGGCTTGGCCTCGGATTCGGACCCCCCGTCCGCCGCGCCCTCCTCAGCCGTGACCGGGCCGAAGGTGGCGCCGGGCGCGAGC
Organism: Candidatus Dormiibacterota bacterium; assembly: GCA_003133485.1. Next base: position 5,085 of record PKXR01000149.1, on the reverse strand, counting down.
CGCTCGGAGCAGAGCCTTCCGGCGAGGTGATCGGACTCGTGCTGGACGATCCGGCTCAGCCAACCTTCGAACTCCCGCTGCACCCCCTTGCCCTGGATGTTGCGGTAGCGGACGGTGATCTTGTCGGAGCGGCGCACCAGGCCGCTGTTGTCGGGCATGGAGAGACAACCCTCGTACGCGTCGACCTCACCCTCCGCGGAGGTGATCTCCGGGTTGCAGATGGCGAAACGGCGCCCCTCGTAGAGGATCACGGCCACCTGGACGTTGGCGCCCACCTGGGGCGCGGCCAACCCCACCCCGTTCCACTCTTCGCAGCGCTCGTACATCTCGTCGACCAGGTGACGCAGCGCGGCGTCGAAAGTCCTGACCGGCGCGCTCCGGTGGTGGAGCACCGCGGCGGGGTCGAGCACCATCCGCATCGGAGCCCGTTTGGAAGTCACTGCGACATCTTCGCAGGCACCTGGGCCGAGTCGCCAAGGAGCCGGATCGCCGCCACCCGGTCGGTTCCGGCGAGACCGGGGAGCTCAGCCAGTGAGGTCATCCGCGCGTAATCGAGCCCGGGGCCGAAGACCAGGTGGCAGGCATCGAGACGTCGCACCTCCTCCTGGTCTGGCGGACTCACCGCCACCACCCCCCGCACCAAGCCCCAGCCCGCAGCTAGGCGCAGCCCCATTCCGACCAGCTTGCGTCCATCGACGCTCAAGTCGCTGAAACCGGGGCACCAGGCACCATCCACCCGCCCTTGGTCGAGGCGCACGCCGAAGGGGCCGAGCCGATCCTGGAGGAACGCCCGCAGCCCTGAGGTCAGGCAGTCGAGCGGTCGGGGGCAAGGGTCGGGCAGCCGGGCCACTGCCAGAAAGCTGAGCCAGTGCTCACCGCCGGGCCCCACCGTCCCGCCGATGGCACTGGTCCGCACGGTGCCGATCCCGGCGATCTCGCGGATCTGAGCGACCAGCTCCGGCTTGCGGACCAAGGCACTGCCCAGCGTGACTCCCTGGGCAGTGCGCAGGAGCTGCAAGGTGATCTCGCCGGCTCTGGCGGTGAGTCCGCCCTGGGGATCGGCGGCCAGCCGGGGATCGTCCTCGTTGGTGACCCCGGCGACATTGACGGGCCAGGGATCAGCCGTCCCGGCGGGTTCGGTCATCGGGACCGGGACTTTCCCCGCTCGAGCCTGACCGCAGGCCGCTCTGCTGCGGTGCCGGGGACCAGCAGGTGGTGCAGGGTGCGGAGCGAGCGCTTGGCTTGGGCCTCGATGATCCCTTGGACCCCGAACCGCCCCGCCAGCGCCCCCAAGGGACCACCGGGGAGCCGGTAGTCCAGGTGGTAGCGCACCTCGGCGGAGTTGGGCCCCAGCGCCGAGCATTCGATCTGCAACGTCGCCTTCCCGCCGAGCGCGTGGCCATGGCTGCTGAGGAAGTTGGGCCGCTCACACTTGCCGATGGTCCACTCGCTGTCCGCCACCCGCCCGCCCGCCCGCAGCCGCACCGTGAGGTGGTCGCCAGGCAGCAGCGGGTGGCGCACGTCGCCGGTCACTTTCCGGACCCCGAAGACCCAGCGGGGCGCGTTGCGCACGTCCGCCGCGAAGTCCCAAGCCTCCTCCTGGGAGACCGGGACCGTGACCCGACCTCCGGCTTCAGGCATCGGCGAGGTGGTCCATCTGTATTCCGAGGATATCCCGTAGGGTTGACTCCATGCCTGGAGCGGATCCCTCGGTACGAGATCTCTTCGCCAGCTTGGATCGGTTCGTACAGTGGGACCTGGTCACGGTGACCCCCTGGGGCGCTCCCTCGATCTCGCCAGTTGGCGCCCGGTTGATCCCCGAAGAGGCCACCATCTGGACCTCGACCACCGTGGGCTACGCCGCCAAGGTCCGCAATATCGAGGCGCATCCGCGGGTGGCCCTGATGAGAATCCATCCCGAGGAGCCAGCGGTACTAATCCGCGGCGAGGCCCGGGTGGTGGCCGGCGACGGCACGCTCAACCTGGCCCAGCTCTTCCGCCTGATGGGAGGGGCCGGCGGCGCGCGCCGCTTCTTCGCAACATCGGCCACCGATCCCTTCTGGCGTTGGCTCTACCGCTCCTACTGGCACCGTTTTCTGATCGCCGTGCGGATCGTGGAGATTTCCACGATCGGCCCGCACGGTTGGGAGCCGCGCAAGGTCTCCAGGTGGTCTCCGCGCCACGAGGCCACGATCAGTTCGACCCGTCGGGGCCGCCCTCGGAAGCTGGAGGACTCGCGAGGCCGGGCCATGCTTGAGGCGGGCACACCAGCCGCCCTCGCCACCGTGCGGCGGGAGGGATCGGCACCCCTGGTCTGGCCTGTCCAGGCCACTCCTCAAGTCGGCGGCGAGATCCGGGTCGACGCCAGGTTTCCACTCCCCCCTGGTGAGCTTCCCCACTCGTCTTTGGCGGTCCGGGTGCTCGACGACAGCTTCGAAGTCGCTCAGATGGAGGGCTGGATCGGGACTCTGGAGCCGGGGAAGGCCTCGCGCGTGCTGCGGCCGCGGGCCACCTACGGATTCACCAAGCCGCCCGGGGTGGTGGGCGACCTGGCGGCCGGGGCCGCGGCCCTGGTCCGGGTGGCGGGACTTCGGCACCCTCCCGAGGTGAGCTCACCCGATCTGGCCAGGGCGGTCGAGCTGGGTGGAGCCGGCAAGGCTCCCCTTGTGGAGATGCCGGAACGGGGTTGGACTCTGCTGGAACAAATCTTTGCGCGTCGTAACGCCGCTGCTCCGTGGTATGCGGGAATGGCAGCCGTGGTCTCGGATCGGCGGCTGCAGCGAACTCTGGCGGTCCTCTCGGAGCGCGCCCGGCAGGAGCGCGACTGGGCCCTGGGGCTGCTTTCCCGCGGATCTCGGAGGGTTGGGGCGGCACGGCTGGCCGCTGGCGCCCTCGCCGTGCGACCAAATCCGACCGCACCCGAGGCGACGGCGGCCCGCGAGGAAGCCCAGGTGGGCCGGCTGCTGAGCCGCCTTCTTGAGCTGCTACCGACGGGGGTTACCGGCCCCCCGGAGAGGACTGAGGGCGACTTCCGAACGGCGCCCGCCCCGGCGTTCAGGCGGGGCGCCGATCGAGTAGTGGCGGACGCGTCCCTGGCGGCCGCCACCTCCGTCGCCGCGGCCGTGGATCGCTGGAAGGAGAGGCGGACCGGATGAGCTACGGCCAGCGACTGGATAAACCCGTGCCAGCCTCGGGCTTGGTTCTAGGTGCCGCCAGCCAGGCAGGGCTTTCCTATCTCAGTTTCCGACATCCCAGGTTCTTTTGGGCGCTCATGACCGTGGGTCTCAGCGCCTGCGGGGTGCCGGGGTTGCGCCGGCTCCGGGTCCGCCCCCAAAAGGCCTCGATCCGCGGGCTGGGACTCGGGGTGCTCGCGGGGGTCGCGGGATACGGGATCACGGCGGCCGGGGCCGTGGTGGCCTCGCACTTGTCGACCGGGCGCCGTTCGCTTGACCGGCTGCAGGCGTGCTCCCAGAGCGTATCGCGTCCGGTCGCGGCGCTGCTGGTGATCCCGGCGGCGGTCGGAGAGGAGGTCTTCTGGCGGGAATCGGTGCTCGGGCGCCAGCTTCAGCTGGAGGCCAGTTCCCAGGTTCGCGATTTGGTGAGTTCGACGCTGGCCTACGCTGCCGTGCAGGCAGGATCCCTGCAGCCGCTGCCTCCCTTGGGGGGGCTGCTGCTGGGAGCGGGAGCCGGGTGGATCAGGATTCGGACCGGCTCGATTTGGCCCGCGGTGGCGGCCCATCTCGCCTACAGTGAACTGTGCTTGGTCGCACCCGGGCTCCCCGGGGCCGGCTCGAAGCCGTCGAACTAGCCCCAAACCATGTCACAAACGTCACGCACTTGTCGCTGAATTCCCGGCGCCGCACTGGCACTATCGCGTTGTGGCGGCGACTTTCAGAGCGGTGACGATGCCGGCGCTCACAACGGCTGAGACGCCCAGTCCGGCGAACGGATCGAACCGAAGGGCGTACACCCGTGGAAGCCAGGCACCGGAAGCCAGGGAACTGGCGATCCGTGATTTGTTGCGGCCGGGCGCCCTGCGGATCACCGCGGAACCGTTGACCCGGCTTCGCGACGGCTCCATTCTCGGCTACGAGGTTCGTTGGCGGGTCCCGCGGATCGACGTTGTGCCCTCTCTGCCGGAGATCTGGGAAGCCGCCAAGGCGGCGGATCTCGTCAACACCCTCGATGACACCCTGCTTCGAGCCGAACTTGAAGTGGCCCGCCAGCTCAGCCCGGGAGCAGTGCTCTTCGAGATGCACCCTTGGCGGCGGCGCCGACGCGGCGTGGTCGCCACTCTCCTCAAAGAAGTCCGCGCTGCTGACCTCGATCCGTCCCAGATCGTCTGGCAGCTGGTGGACCAGCCCCAGGAGAAGAAAGGGCTCGAGACCGGACCGATGTTCGGCCTCGCCGCTCAGCTGCGTGATCGCGGATTCAGGGTCGGTCTGGCCCAACTGGGGGCGGAGCGGACCCAGCTCGCCGCGATCGGCAGGGTCGAGCCGGAAATCATGCAGCTGGCCCCGGTACTGATCGAAGGAATCGACTCCAACCGTGGCCAGCGCGCCGTGGTCTCGGCCCTGGTGGGTCTGGCGTCCCACCTGGACTCCCGCCTTGTGGCCGACGGCATCTCCGAGGAGTCCGAGCAAGAGGTCCTGGTTGAGCTAGGCGTGGAGTTCGGGCAGGGGCCACTCCTCGGCGAGCCGGTGACGGTGGCCGGGGAAGGGGCCGAGCAGCTCAAGCCGCCCAGCCCGCTCAGGCTACTTTCGCTGGACGAGCGCCCCAATCTCACGGTGGTGACTGGAAACGGGAAAAAGGGTGCCTCCGCGGCCGCGGAAGCCAGTGCCGAAGAGGTTGACTCCTACCACCTCGGGATGACCGAGATCCTGAGCCAGGCGGCC
>PKXR01000149.1:0-141 GCA_003133485.1 Candidatus Dormiibacterota bacterium | reverse complement strand
GGCCCGGTCCGTCGAGGATCCCGGCTATGCCGCGGCGGTGATGAATCATTCCTTTGCCCTCGGCACTGGCCTCACCGGCTGGGCCTTCGATATGGGTGTTCCCCAGCGGGTGAGCGATGCGGATGCCCACCCCGCCGCCGG
>PKXR01000237.1:3508-3644 GCA_003133485.1 Candidatus Dormiibacterota bacterium | reverse complement strand
ACGAGCGCGAGCAGACTCTCAATCAGCTCCTGGTGGAGATGGACGGTTTCGAAACTAACACCCATGTCATCGTGATAGCGGCGACCAACCGACCCGACGTGCTGGACCCTGCGCTGCTCCGGCCCGGCCGCTTCGA
>PKXR01000237.1:0-3388 GCA_003133485.1 Candidatus Dormiibacterota bacterium | reverse complement strand
CTACCACGAGATGGGGCACGCGCTGGTGATGTACACCCTGCCCAACTGCGATCCGCCCTACAAGATCAGCATCGTCAGCCGGGGCATGGCCCTGGGCTGGACCATGGCGCTGCCGGACCACGACCGGGTTCTGGTCAGCAAAGCACAGTTGACCGACCAGCTGGCGGGGATCCTGGGGGGACGGGTGGCCGAGGAGATTCTGCTCGGCGACGCCAACATCACCACTGGGGCCTCGGACGACATCGGCAAGGCCACAAAGCTTGCGCGGCGGATGGTGACGGAGTGGGGGATGAGTGCCAAGTTGGGTCCCCTGGCATTCGGCACCAAGGAGGAGCTGGTCTTCCTGGGCCGCGACTTAGGCGAGCAGCGCAACTACTCCGACGAGACTGCCGGTGAGATCGACCAGGAGGTGCACTCCCTGGTGGACAACGCCTACCTCACTGCCAAGAAGGTGCTCACCCTGCGGCGCCACACCTTGCAAGCCCTGGCCGATCACCTGATTCAGGTCGAGTCGATGGAGCGCAAGGAGATGGACGAGGTGATCCAGCAGATCGAGGAAGAGCAACCCGCCGCGAGCTGAGCTTGGCCGCCCAACGGCGGTGGGCGACCAGTCACTGCAGCGCTTACCATGGGGTCGGCCCATGGGGCCTATGAGGAACGACCTCAATCCGCTTGGATCCCTGAGGTGACCGAGACGGAAGTGGGTTATGGAATCGTCGGCGCCGGGCGCTTGGCCCAGGCGATCGCTCGCCGCTTGGCGCAGTCCGGGGCGGCACCTGGCCTCATCTCCTCCCGGAGACCCGGCCGAGCAGAGGCCCTGGCGTCGGAACTTGGCTGGGCGGTCGGCCAGAGTCCTGAAGAGGTGCTGACCGGGTCGCGCCTGACATTGCTCTGTGCACTCGACGTGGAGCTCGGTCCGCTGGCCCAGGAGCTGGCTTCGGGTGTGTCGCTTAGAAACCGAGTCGTCGCCCATTGCGCGGGGAGCCAGGGCCTCGAGCCCCTCGCCCCTCTCCGGAAGAGGGGCTGCGCACTGGGAGTCTTCCACCCGTTGGCCCCCTTTCCAGACGGCGATCCCTCCTCCTTTGACCACACGTTCATCTCGATCGAGGCGGAGCCCGAAGCTCGGGCAGCGCTGCGGGAGTTGGCTGGTCTACTCGGCTGCCAAGTGATTGAGATGGAGGCGGTCGACCGTCCCCTCTACCATGCCGCGGCCGTCTTTGCCGGAGTATTGCCGGTCCTGCTCGAACGGGTAGCCGAGCGCCTCGGTTCGGCGTCCGGCGGCGGCGCTTCCCTGGCGGATGGCCTGCGAGCCCTCCACTTAGCGAGCGCCCGGAACGTCAAGCGCCTCGGGCCAGAGCTGGGACTGAGTGGCCCCCAGCAGCGTCATGACGACGTAACGGTGAACGCCCACCTCGCGGCTCTGCGCCGGCTGGATCCGGCTCTGGCTCAGCTCTATGCGTCCATCCACGAGGCGGCCAAGCTTGCGCCGGCCGACCGAACTGGCGAAGGAGGATGACCGGTGGATGATCAGTCAGTAGCCCGCAAGCCAATCCAGATCACCGACCTGACCAAGTGGAAGCGTGAAGGCAAGCGCTTTGCCATGCTGACGGCCTACGACTACTCCACCGCCAGCTGGCTGGATCAGGCCGGAATTCCGGTTTTGCTGGTTGGTGACTCCCTGGGCGGCGTGATGCTCGGCCACCGGCTGCGAGACGGTCGGCACAACACGATCCCGGTCACTCTGGATGACATGGTTCACCACGCTCAGGCGGTCGCGCGCGGGGCCCATCGGGCTCTACTCATCGGCGACCTGCCGTTTCTCTCCTACCACCTGGGGCTCGATGACGCCACCAGGTCGGCGGGCCGGCTGCTCAAGGAAGGCGGGATGCAGGCGGTCAAGCTGGAGGGGGGCGGACCGATGATCGAGGTGGTCGCCCACCTGGTCGAGCGGGGCATTGCGGTGATGGGTCATCTGGGTCTGACGCCCCAAAGCGTTCATGCCATGGGGGGTTTTCGGGCTCAGGGTCGGGATGCGGCGGGAGCAGCTCTGATCCGCGACGCCCTGACCGGCCTGGAGCAGGCAGGCGCCTTCGCAGTGGTGCTGGAGGGGATGCCCGCGGCGCTCGCCGGGGAGCTCACCGCCGCCTCGTCAATCCCCACCATTGGAATCGGGGCGGGGGCCGCGTGCGATGGGCAGGTTCTGGTGGTTCACGACATGCTCGGGCTCACCGTCGGACCGGTCCCCAAATTCGTCAAGCGATTTGCCGCGCAGGGGGAGGAGATGGCCGCGGCCGCGAGCCGATTCCAGGCGGAGGTCGAAGCAGGGACGTTCCCCGATCCGGAGCACTCTTATGGCTGAGCTGACCAAGCCCCGTGCGGCGGGCCAGCGGGCCATCCCACCCGAGGTTGTCAACTTCCCCCAGGAGCTCCGCCAGCTGACGGCGGTCTGGGCCGAGTCAGCCGATCTGGTGGGCCTGGTGCCGACTATGGGCTCACTCCACCCCGGGCATCTGTCGCTGGTCGCGGCTGCCCAGCGAGAGTGCGCCAAGGTGGTGGTATCCATCTTCATCAACCCCCTTCAATTCGGAGTGGGAGAGGACTACCTCAGCTATCCCCGCCAGTTGGATACTGACCTGGAGCTGCTCGCCGAGATGGGAGTAGATGCCTGCTATTGCCCGGACGTCAAGACCCTCTACCCCGAGGGCTTCGCCACGCGGGTGGTGGTTGACGCAGGGGGCGAGCTCTGGGAGGCGCAGCGGCGGCCGGGGCATTTCACCGGGGTGGCGACCGTGGTCACCAAGTTGTTCGCCGCCACCGGACCCTGCCGAGCCTACTTCGGTGAGAAGGATGCCCAGCAAGTTGCGGTCGTCTCCCGGCTGGCCCGGGACCTGGACTTGGAGGCAGAAGTGTCCATTTGTCCCACGGTCCGCGATCCGCACGGGCTGGCCCTGAGCAGCCGCAATGTTCTCCTCTCGGAAGCGGGCCGCCGGGCGGCTCGATGCCTCTCCCAGGCACTGATCGAGGCATCCCGACAGTTCGCCGCGGGAGTGACCTCCGGTCCCGAGCTGGTCGAGGCGGCCGCCCAGGTGATCACGGCCGAATCTGCCGCCCTTCTCGACTACGCTGGAGTTGTGGACCCTGGTGACTTCCAGCCGATGAATGATGCGAATGAGGATTCCCGGGTGCTGGTAGCGGCCCAGATAGAGGGGGTTCACTTGATCGACACCGCGCTGCTTAGCTCGCCGCCGTGTCCGGGCCACTAGACCGTGGGCCAACCGGTATCCGTCGATTCCACCGAACGTCGTTTTGACCTGGTGGTGGTCGGTAGCGGAATCGCCGGTCTCTTTGCCGCCGTCAAGGCTGCCCACGCCGGCCTGAAGGTGGCGGT
>PKXR01000257.1 GCA_003133485.1 Candidatus Dormiibacterota bacterium | reverse complement strand
GACCTGGAAGCCGCCGGAGTCGGTGAGGATGGGACCGTCCCACCCCATGAATCGGTGCAGCCCGCCCATCTCGGCGATCAGCTCCACTCCGGGTCGCAACGAGAGGTGATAGAAGTTGGCCAGCAGCATCTCAGCCCCAGCCTGCGCGACTTCCTCCGGGTCGCAGGCCTTGACCGTGGCGTGGGTGCCGACCGGCATGAAGGCGGGGGTCTGTACCTTCCCATGAACGGTACGCAGAGTGCCCCGGCGGGCCTTCCCGTCCCGGGACGAGATGGTGAATGGCTGGGGAAGTGCGCTCACTCGCTGCGCCAGCCAAACATGCAGTCGCCGAAGCTGAGGAACCGGTAACCGCGCTCCAGCGCGCCCCGATAGGCGGACCGAACCCGATCCCTGCCGTAGAAAGCGCTCACCAAGACCAGCAGCGAGGACTTCGGTTGATGGAAATTGGTGAGGAGGCCGTCAACCACCTGGAAGCGGCTGCCGGGGCGGAGAAATAGGTCGGTTTCACCCTCGCTGGCCACCACCCCTCCCTTACCGTCGGGGCTGGACTCCAGGCAGCGTACAGCGGTGGTTCCCACCGCGACCACCCGGCCGCCGACGGACCGGGCCCTGCTCAGTTGGGCCGCAGCCAGCGCGGAGATCCGGTACCGCTCGGCGTGCATCGGGTGCTCCTCTATGGTTTCGGTGCGAATCGGGGTAAAGGTGGCTAGCCCCACCTCAAGCTGCACCCTGGCGACCACTGCTCCCGCCCCGTCTACCTCCTGAAGGAGAGCTTCGGTGATGTGCAAGCCGGCGGTGGGGGCGGCCGCCGATACCGGGGCGCCCTTCGCATAGACCGTCTGGTATCGCTCGGGATCGCCCAGCTTCTCCTTCAGATACGGGGGTAGAGGTAGCTCTCCGATCTTGGTGAGATCCACGCCGGGATCGGCCTCGAGCCGCACCTCTCTTCCCGCCAGGTGGCCCTTCCAGACCGACTCCACCAAAACACGCCACCCGTCACCCTGCAGCGAAGTGCCTGGCAGGAGAGCCCTGGCCGGGCGGGCGAGTGCCAGGTACCGACCGGGCCCCAGCTCCCGGAGCAAGAGGATCTCTCCACTCCTCTCCCCCACCATCCCCCGCAGCCGGGCCGCCCTCACGCGCGTGTCGTTCACCACCAAGCAATCGCCTGGCCGAAGCAGGCGGGGCAGTTCCATCACGTTGGAATCACGCGAACCTCCACCCGGTTCGAACACCAGCATGCGGCCAGCACTGCGATCGGCGAGGGGCTGCTGAGCGATTGCCCGGGCCGGAAGTGGGTAGTCGAACTCCTCAGTTGGAGTCCCGACTCGCTCAGTCCTCGCCGACAAACAGGTCCGCCGCCTGGGCCATCACCGCGCCGGGCGCCGCGGCTGGCACCGCCAGCCCCAAGTGCCGGTAGGCGCTGCCCGTCGCCACCCGCCCCCTCGGCGTCCGCGCCAGAAGCCCCAGTTGGATGAGGTAGGGCTCGAGCACCTCCTCGATGGTGTGCGGCTCCTCCGCAAGGGCAGCGCCGAGGGTACCAAGGCCGACAGGCCCTCCCCCAAATTGCTCGCAGATCAGGCGGAGCAGCCGACGATCGGAGGCATCCAGGCCTTGGTCATCGACCTCCAGCAGGCGCAGGGCCTCCTGCCCCAGCTCTTGGCTGACCACCCCGTCCCCGCGCACCTGGGCGTAGTCCCGAACCCGCCGCAGCAGGCGATTGGCGACCCTCGGGGTGCCTCGGGATCGGGCCGCCAACAGCAACACCGCCTCATCCTCGATCGGGACCTGAAGCAGGCCGGCCGACCGTTTGACGATTGTCGCCAGTTCCGCCTTGGTGTAAAAGTCGAGCCGGAAGGTCGCACCAAAGCGATCTCGAAGTGGAGCCGAGATCATCCCGACCATGGTGGTGGCGCCGATGACCGTGAACCGCTGCAAGGAGATTCGGAGGGCCTGGGCGCCGACCCCTTTGCCGGAGACAAAATCGAAGGAGAACTCCTCCATCGCCGGATACAGACTCTCCTCCACCACCCTCTGCAGCCGATGAACCTCGTCGATGAAAAGGACGTCGCCCTCGCCTAGGCTCGTGAGCAGGCTGGCAAGGGCACCCTGGAACTCAATTGCCGGCNNCCGGCCCGCTGGTGACTCGCAGGGCCACCCCGGTCTCGGCGGCGACAATATTGGCGAGCGTTGTCTTGCCCAGACCGGGCGGACCAGACAAGAGCAGGTGCTCGATCGGCTCGCCCCGGGAACGGGCGGCGTCGATNNGCTGCTCGCGCACCTGATCCTGGCCGACGAACTCGTCCAATCGCCGGGGACGCAGCTGGCGGTCGATCTCGGGCTCGTCCCCAGCGGCAAGGGGGGCCAGCACCCTCTCCTCATTAATCACGACGAACTCCTGGTGCCGACCTGGCCGAGACGCTGCAGGGCGGATTTGACCACATCTTCCAAGGTCCCGTGAGAGCCGTTGTTGACGGCCGCTGCATTCACCGTCTCAGCCACCGCTCGTCCCGCCTCACCGGCAGGAAATCCGAGCGCGACCAGGGCCGCGGTAGCCCGCTCACCGAGAGGTCCCGTCTCGGCCTGGATTGGAGCCGCACCCTGCGTCGCCAACTGATCGACACGTCCCTTCAGCTCCAGAACGATTCGCTGCGCCGTCTTGGCTCCGATTCCGGGAACTGAGGCCAAGAGGGCGTGATCTTCGTTCATGATCGCCGCGACCAGGGATGGCCACTCCGCCCTGGCCAGGATCGCGAGCGCGGCCTTGGGGCCAATCCGCTCCACCGTAAGGAGGTAGCGGAAGAAGACCAGCTCCTCGGGGGTGAGGAACCCGAATAAGGAGATGGCGTCCTCGCGGACTATGGTGTGGATCTGCAGGCTCACTTCGCCCGCCTCCCCCAGCAGCTGAGCGGCGGTGCGGGGGTGAACGTACACCTGATAACCAACCCCGCCGACCTCGATGATGGCCCATTCGTCATCCACCCGCGCCACCACTCCCCGCAGGGACGCGATCAACGGAACGACCCCGCCGCCAGGGCCCGGCGCAGTCCGGCGGCGTGCTGGTGGCAGATTCCTACGGCACAGGCATCGCTGATATCGTCCGGGCGGAGCGGCACTCCCTCCCCGAGCAGCAGCCGCACCAGCTTGGCTACCTGCTGCTTGGGAGCCGAACCGCTGCCAGTCACTGCCTGCTTGACCTCGTTCGGGGTGTACTCGTGCAGCTGAATCCCAGCCCTGGCTGCGGCGCAGACCAGAACCCCGCGGGCCTGGCTCACCGCCATGGCGGTCGAAACATTCCGACTGAAGTAAAGGCGCTCCAAGGACACCGCCTCGGGCGGCTGCCTGGCCACCAGCTCTCCGAAGTGTTCCCAAAGCGAAAGCAGTCGTTGACCCTGGTCCTGGTCGGCCGGAGTCACCCACACGCCAGCATCCCTCAGGGTGACCCGGCCGCTCCCGCCATCGATCAGAGCCCAGCCCGTCAGCGCCAGCCCCGGGTCCAACCCAAGGACTAGCAAGATGCCTCCCGCGACCGCCCCCGGGCCACGCCCGCGGCCGCCTAGACCTCAGCCAGAACGTCGTCCGGAAGCACCGCGTTGCAGTGCACCTCTCGCACATCATCGTCCTCGTCGAGTGCCTCCAGCAGCCTGACAACCGCTGGCGCATTCTTGGCATCTACTTCGACGGTGTTGCTCGGCAGCATCGTGACCTCGGCGGTCTCCACCTCGATCTTGGCGTGCTCGAGGGCCTGCCGCAGCGCCTCCAGCCGTTCGGGGGCGACGTAAACCTCCACGCCGTCCTCCGCCATCTGGACGTCATCGGCTCCCAGCTCGATCGCCTGCAGAGCCAGCACCTCGGGGTCCTGAGAGCCAGGATTGACCCGAATCAGTCCAGTTCGGTTGAACATCCACCCGACCGAGTTGGCCTCACCAAGGCTTCCGCCCGAGCGCGTGAAAAGGTTGCGGATCCCGGCCACGGTGCGGTTGCGGTTGTCGGTCAGCGCCTCGACGATCACCGCGACGCCGCCTTGTTCGGTGAACTTGATGGCGTT
>PKXR01000230.1 GCA_003133485.1 Candidatus Dormiibacterota bacterium | reverse complement strand
GGTGTAGCCGGCGACATGGGCCAGGGCGTCCTTCGCCGGGATCCGGCGCCCCTCCCTCCCGATCACCACTGCCAGTTCGCCCTCGTAGTCGATCGCCTCCGCGTGCTCGGCTGGGAGGACGATCGGAGCTCCACTGCCCACTACCGCGGAGTTCAGCTTGACCCAGACGATCGGGCTCTCGGGGGCGGTCGCCCCTCCCTCCTTGGCGTGGGCCAAGTAGTTGCGGCCGATGGCGAAGATCCGGTTGGGTACGATCGGCGCGACCAGCGGCAGTTCCGGCCAGATTTCGATGCCGGACCGGGGTCCATCGCCTCTCAGCAGCGCCGTCTGCAAGGCCTCCGTGGCGATGCCGAGATCGAGCCAGCGAAAACTCTCGCCTGCCGGCCCGGCGGGATCGGCCACCGCGAACCGGAGCCCCTCAGGGGCGGCAAATCTAGCGATTCGCATTGGCGCTCTCCCCAATTTTGGAAGTCCTCATTATCCGACCCCGGTCCGCAGAACGCGCCAACCAGTTGCTAGGATCGGACCGTCATCAGAGACGTCCAGCGAGAGTCCGATCGGTGGCTGCGAGGTCCTCCAGACAGTGTGCTGGCGAGAGCCCGGCGTGAAGGCCAATTGCGACCAGGCCCCTCTTCGCGGGCGGCGCTGGTCACCCGGTCCAACCTCAGCTGAGGTGAGCCGATGAGCCCAGCTGGCGAACCCGACCTAAGTGGACAGCTGATGGCTCAGCACCGCTTTTACGTGGGGGGTAAGTGGATCGCCTCCACTTCCAAGAAACCAATCGAGGTTTATGAGGCCGGCACCGGCCGAGTCATGGCCTCAGTCGCAGATGCCTCCGAGCTGGACATCGAACGGGCTGTTCAAGCGGGTGCCAAGGCTCAGCCCGCCTGGTCGGAGACCCCCGCCGCCGAACGGGCCGCTTACCTCGATGCGATCTCCCGAGGCATCGCAGAGCGCACGGAGGAGCTGGCCCGGAGCATCTCCCGCGAAGTGGGCACCCCGATCCGCCACTCCCGGGCGATCCAGATCGGCAACCCGATCCAGATCATCGACGGCACCACCACGGCGCTTCGTGAGTTCGAATTCCAAGAGAAGATCGGCAACGTGGTGGTGCTACGGGAACCGGTCGGGGTGGTCGCCGCAATCACTCCTTGGAATTACCCACTGCAGCAGGTGGTGGCCAAAATTGCCCCTGCCCTGGCTGCCGGATGTACGGTCGTGCTCAAGGCCAGCGAGACAGCCCCCCTCACGGCGTTCGCGCTGGCTGAGATCGCGAACGCCGTGGGTCTTCCCGCCGGAGTGCTGAACGTGCTCACCGGGATGGGAGCAACCGCTGGCGAAGGTCTGGTGTCACATCGGTTGATCGACATGATCTCCTTCACCGGCTCGACTAGGGCCGGCCAGCGCATCTCCCAGCTGGCGGCGGCGAAGGTGACCCCAGTGACCCTGGAGCTGGGCGGGAAGTCGGCCAGCGTCCTGCTACCAGACGCCGACCTCGAGAAGGCAGCGAAGTTCGCTGTTTACAACGCCTTTCTCAACGCCGGCCAGACCTGCACCGCCTTGACCCGGCTGCTGGTCCCGCAGGCCGACCAGGAGCGAGCGGTCGCAGTCGCAGTGGAAACCGCCCAGAAGCTGGGCCTGGGAGATCCCCTCGACGAGTCGACCCGCCTCGGCCCGGTGGCGTCGCTGGCCCAGCTGGAAAGGGTTCGCGGCTTCATCGCCATCGGCGTCGCGGAAGGGGCCCGGCTGGCCACCGGCGGCGCGGGTCCGCCGCCGGGATTTGAACACGGCTACTTCGTGGCGGCCACCGTCTTCGCCGACGTGCGTCCCGAGATGGCGATCGCCCAGGAGGAGATCTTCGGNNGGCCCTCGCCTTCGCCAGCCGGTTGCGCGCCGGCACCGTGGAAGTCAATGGAGGCGCCTTCAACCTGACCGCTCCCTTCGGCGGCGTCAAACAGTCCGGGCACGGGCGGGAGTTCGGACGGTACGGGTTCGAAGAGTTCCTGGTGACCAAGTCGCTGCAGCTCTGAGCTGCCTACCACGTGACCAGCTCGGGCCGCTTGCACACGACAGCCATCAAAGTAGAGTGCCGGCTGTCCTGAGCTTCGAAGGGCTGAGTCCACCACCCGAGGACGATCGAAGGGGGACTTTGATGAACGAACCAGTGACCGAGCTGGATGCCCGGTTCAGCGACCCGAATGCCGTTGCCACCGGCTGGGAAGAGACCTGCCCCGTGCTCGAGGCGGCCGAGCTGTTCTGGATCTCCACGGTGCGACCCGACGGGCCGCCCCATGGCACCCCGTTAGTTGCCGTCTGGATCGCAGGGGCCTTCCACTTCTGTACTGGCACTGCCGAACAGAAGAGCATCGACCTGCGCAGTAACCCGCATGTGCTCTTGACGACCGGCAGCAACCGGTGGGACAGAGGGCTGGATGACGTGGTCGAAGGCGACGCCGTCCGAGAGACCGACGACGCTAAGCTCGGACGTCTCGCCGCTGCCTGGACCACGAAATGGGACGGACGATGGCAGTGGACGGCGCGCGACGGCGCCTTTCACCACGACGACCATGGTGTGGCCCTGCTGTTCTCGGTAGCACCTATCAAGATCCTCGCGTTCTCCCCGGGAAAATTCAGCCACACTCGTCACCGGTTCTGATTCCCGATCTGGGTCGCATCACTGGACGCTCAGCCGCCGCTGGGAAGCGAGAGCCGCGCTTCCCAACACCGAACTTCCGGCGGTGACGTGCGCATCTGTGAAGCCATGCGGAGAGGCGAGGCAGGTGCGCTTCCAACATGCTTCTCTTACGTAAGCTGCGGTGATGCGACGGTTCGACGTGGTCATCCTGGGCGGTGGCTCAGGCGCTGAGGCCATCTCCGGAGCCCGCCTGGCTGGGCTCTCCATCGCGGTCGTGGAAGAGCTGCGGTTCGGCGGCGAGTGCCCCTTCGTGGCCTGCATGCCGGGCAAGGCGATGCTGTACTCCGCCGCCCTCGAGAGGGCCGCCCGGGGTCGGGCCCGGAGCGAGCCGGCAAAGAAGGCGTACCTCGCGGCGGCCGGCCGGCGCGATCGCATCGCGGAACAACGCGACGACTCCCAGCATCTGCGAGCACTGCAGGACCAAGGCGTCGCGGCGATTCGGGGCCGGGGGCGAATCCTGAGGCCGGGCCTGATCAAGGTCAATGGAGAAGAGATCGAGTTCACCGACCTGGTGATCGCCACCGGTTCCGAGCCAACCCTTCCGCCAGTGCTTGGGGTGGAACAGATCGACTACTGGTTCAGCGACCGAGTTCTGTCGTCTTCCGAGCTGCCGGATAGCGCGGTGGTCTTGGGCGGTGGGCCGGTGGGCTGCGAGCTGGCGCAGATGCTGGCCCGGTACGGCTGCCGAACTGTGCTCATCGAGGTCGAGGATCAGCTCTTGTCGGCAGAAGAGCCGGAGCTAGGCCGGGCCATGACGGAGACGTTGACAGCTGACGGCGTGGATGTCCTGCTCGGACGGAAGGTGGAGTCGGTCAGCTCGCCATCCCAAGGGATCGTTCGGATCCACCGGGAAGGGGGTGTGCCTCTCGAGGTCCAGATCCTGGTGGTGGCGGCCGGACGGCGACCTCGCATTCGCGACCTCGGCCTGGAGGCCTACGGGCTGCAACCAGGCGACCTCAAGCTCCCGATCGACGAGCACTGCCGCGCCCTGGGCCAGCCGCACGTCTTCGGGGTGGGCGACGTCACCGGTATTGCGGCCTTCACCCACACCGCTAACTACCAAGGGAAAGTGGTGGCCGACCAACTCCGGGGCCGCCATGCGGTGGCAGACTACCGAGCCATTCCCCGCGCGGTCTACACCGACCCACCGGTGGCGGCGGTCGGGCTTACCCGGCGCCAGGCTCGGGACCAGGGTCTGACCGTCGTGAGCGCCACCTGCTCCCTCGCCGACACTGCCCGAGCTCTAGCGGAAGACGTGACCACCGGTGAGCTGGTCCTGGTCGCCGACGGCTCCCAACGGGTGCTGGTCGGCGCCGCTATCGCGGGCCCCGCGGCCGATGAGAGCATCGGCTGGGCAGCGCTGGCGATCAAAGCTAAGCTGCCGCTCGCGCTACTGCGGGACACAGTCGCCCCATTCCCAACCTACAGCGAGGCCTATTTGGCTGCCCTCGACGCGATCTCGATGGAGTCTGGAGAGGTCCGCTAGTCCGCGTTGGCCTGAGCCTCGATCCGGGCCTGGGCCGGGTCGTAGACGCCGCAGGNNTCCCCGCAGATGCCAACCTCTAGCGCTGGCCTGGTCGCCCGACCCGCCGTAATCGCGAGCTCCATCAGCTGACCCACCCCATCGGGATCCAGATGCTCGAACGGATTGGAGGGCAGGATTCCGTCGCTGACGTAGCGATTGAGGAACTTGCCCTCGGC
>PKXR01000098.1 GCA_003133485.1 Candidatus Dormiibacterota bacterium | reverse complement strand
CCGGCAAAACCACCACCATGCGAATGGCGCTGGGGCTGATCCGTCCCAGCTCCGGGTGGGTCGAGGTCTTTGGCCAGGACGTCTCCCGCCACGGCGCTGCGGTCCTGCCCAAGGTCGGGCCGCTGGTGGAAACGCCGGCTCTCTATCTCCATCTCAGCGGCCGGGACAATCTGAGGGTCTTGGCCGCCCCTCTGGGTGGGGTTCCCGCCGGCCGGATCGAAGCGCTCCTGGAGCTGGTGGACCTCCGCGCAAGGCAGCGGGACAAGGTCGGGACCTACTCCCTCGGGATGAGGCAGCGCCTGGGGCTCGCAATAGCGCTGCTGCACGACCCTGAGCTCCTGATCCTGGACGAACCNNCTCCTTCGCCAAGGAAAGCTCATCCAGGTAGGCCGGATCGAGGACTTTCGGGAGGCCACCGGTCCCTTCGTGGTCGACGTGGAGGATGCCCAGGGAGCTCTGGACCTGCTCAACTGCCAGCCTTGGGGGCAGCGCGCCCACCTGGACCCCCAAGGGCGGATTGTCACCGAGGCTCCAGGAGGCAGCGGACGGGAGCTCAACACCGTATTGAGCCGGGCCGGTTTCGTACCGGACGGGATCGTCCGACTGCAGCGCGACTTGGAAGAGATCTTCCTGGAGCTCACGGGGGACGGCCAGTGACGGCCCATTCCCTGCGCCTGCCGATGTTGCCCAGCACCCGTCCCGCGCGACCCACCTTCAAAGGCGCCCTGGTTGGCGAACTCTACAAGCTGCGACGCAATCGGCCCACGTCGGTGATAACCGCCCTGGGCCTCCTGTTCCTCACTCTGATGATGTTGCTCTTCGCGACCGAGCCCCAGTTCCAGATGTCCTTAACTCACCACCCTGTGACGGGCTTCTACAGCATCCTGCATCCCCTGGAGACCATCTTCACAGCGGGCGCCGGGATCGCGCTGCTGTTGACGGGATCGCGGCTTCTGGGGATGGAATACGATCTGGGCACGGTCCGGGTGCTGTTCTCCCGCGGCACCGGGCGCCAACAGCTGTTAGCCGCCAAGATCGCAGCCCTCTCCATCTACGCCCTGATTCTCCTGGCGGGTATCGTCGCGCTGTCGACGATCGGCACCGTGGTCGTGGTGCAGCATCAGACCGGCTCGTTGTCGGCGCTACAGGGATTGCCGGTCGCCGCGTGGGAGAACGTGGGGTTGGCAATCCTCTCCTGCGCGATCAGCGAGTTCTCCTGCATCCTTCTGTCAGTGGCGATGGCCGCGCTGCTGCGCGCGGTGACCGGCGGAATGCTGCTGGCCATACTTTTCTTTCCCATCGACAACGGCTTGTCGATGGCACTCAATCAGCTCACCGTTATCACCAAGTCGGACCTCTGGAAGGATGCGACTGCGTTTCTGTACGGACCGAATCTCAACCATCTACCCTCGCTGCTGCAAGTGCGCCAGTCCGCCGCGGTTAGCGCCCTCACGACTCCCTCAGTGCCGACATCGCTCGCCGAAACGATTGTCGTAGTCGCGGTTTGGTGGCTAGTCCTGCTGGTCGTCGCCATTGCCTCGCTGGCGCGCCACGACGTGCTCAACTGAGTCACGAACCGGCGGTCCTAGGGGCTCTTCATCGGGCGGTGGAGCCGGTCGCGCTATGAGCGGTCCGCTCCACCGATACGCCGACGGTGAGCGTCGAATGCTGGAGCGCTACCTCGATTTGCTGTACGCGGAATCGAACCGGCTCAACCTCACTCGGATACCGCGGTCGGAGGCGTGGGCGCGGCACATTGAGGAATCGCTGGACCTAGTTCCGTTGCGCGAATGGTCTCCCGGCGAGCGGGTCCTCGACCTGGGCAGTGGCGGCGGGATCCCGGGCATCCCCCTGGCGATCGCGCAGCCTGAGCTCCTAGTGGGCCTCATCGAGAGGGATCGAGCCAAGGCAGCTTTCCTGTTGAATTGCCTCGGGCAGCTAGGGCTGTCCGCCGTCACGGTGCTGGCGCAGGACGCCGTAGCGCTTGCTCGAAGCGCGGGTTTCACAGCCGCCGATGTGCTGGTGTCCAGGGCTGCGCTGCCGGCCCCCGACTTGTTTCGCACCGCGGCCCGGCTGCTGCGGGTAGGGGGCGAAGGGCTGGTCCATGTCGGGGCAGCGACGGCCCTGGGCGCCGAACTGGCCGGATCCTCCGACCGCGCCGGGGTTGGCGATCTACGGCTGGAGACCTCGGGGCGCAGCCGTTTCCTCCGATTCGTGAAGCTGCCGGGCTAAGCGGCGGGCGGCCCGAGGCACGGCCTGCCCGCCCGCCAGACCTGCAGCGGCTGGAGGTCCGGGCTCCACCCGAACCCACCCTCGTGATCGGTGCCCCAGAGCACCAGGTCTGCAACTTTTCCAGGGGCGATCTGACCGCGATCCGGAAGCCCCACGGAGCGGGCCCCCCCGAGGGTGGCGGCGGTGAGCGCCTGGTCCACGCTGAGTCCGAACTCGGTGATCGCCAGCCAGACGATCAGGCTCATGGAAGTTCCACCCGAAGTGCCCGGGTTGTGGTCGCTGCCCAGGGCCACCGATACCCCGGCGGCGAGTAGCTCGCGCGCAGGAGGCGTTCGACCCATGGCCAGAGCGGTCACCGGGCAGAGAGTCGCGACCGTCGAGGAATCGGCCAGGGCCGCGATCTCGGCAGCGCCGATGCGCAGCAGGTGATCGGCAGAGACCGCCCCCAGCTCAGTCGCCAACTTCGTCCCCCCAGTGAGCGCCAGCTCATCAGCGTGGACGCGCAATTCCAAGCCCGCCTCCTGGGCGGCGTGTAAAATTTGCGCCGACTCGGCCACCGTGAAGGCCCCCTCATCGCAAAAAACATCAGCAAAACGTGCGCCCTCGCGCTGCGCCGCCGCGCTCCAGCTACCCACCTCGTCGACGAATGCCTGGCGGCGGCCGTCGAACTCTTCTGGCAGCGCGTGCGCTCCCAGGAAGGTCACCACCAGCTCGGGCAGGCGGACATCGCCGGCAATTTCCCGAAGCAGTCTCACCGCTCGCAGTTCGCCGTCTCGCTCCAGCCAGTAGCCGGTCTTCGCCTCCACGGTGGTGGTCCCGCCGTGCAACCACTGCTGAAGTCGGTCCCTAACCCCCAGCTCCAACTCCGCCCACGGCGCGTCTCGGGTATCTCGGACGGTGGCCCTGATGCCGCCTCCGCGGGCTGCGATCTCCGCATAGTCGACTCCCGCGGAACGCTCGGCGATCTCGGCGAGCCGGGGGTGGGCGTAGACCGGATGGGTGTGGGCATCGATCAGCCCCGCGGTGAGCAGCGCGCCCCGGCAGTCATAGGTTTCGGCGTCGGCCGCCGAAGCGAGGGAGCCGCTCCCACCGACCGCGAGAATCGAGCCCTCACCGAGCATGACTTCCACGTTCTCGGCGACCGACTGGCCGCCGGTGAAGAGCCGGCCCACGTGGGAGAGCAGGGTGTTCAAGAGGACATGCCCGCCAATGCCTCGCTCCAAGCCGGCTCCAATGCCTCCAATACGCTCTCCAGCTTCTCCGCCACGCTCCCCAGCCGCAGGTGCCGGCCGTCCCGGACCACCTCCTCACCTCCCACGATCACGGAGCGCACGTCCGCGGCGCTGGCCCCAAAAACCACCCGCGGCAGGAGGTCGGCCAGTCCGGCTCCGGCCAGCCGGGGACTGGAGAGCTCCAAGGTCGTGAAATCGGCGAGGCAGCCTGTCCGAAGCTCTCCGGCATCCCATCCCAGGGCCGCGGCACCCTGGGAGGTGCTCGCCTTCAGCAGGTCCTCGGAGCTAAGCCAACCCCGGTGTCCGGTGACCAGGCGGCGATCGAGCTCGATCGCCCGAGCCTCCTCGAACAGATCGACCAAGGCGTTGCTGTCGCTGCCCAGGCAGATTGGGCTGCCAGCCGCCTGGAGCTCATCCGCCGGGCAGACCCCATCCCCAAGGTCCCGCTCGGTGGTGGGACAGACGCAGATCCTGGTGCCGGTCTCGCCCAATCTCGCGATGTCGCTCCTGGTGAGGTGAATCGCGTGAACCGCGGTCGTCTGGGCGCCTAGGGCGCCACAGGAATCCACCAGTTCAGTCGGGGTCAGGCCGGTCGCCTGCAGGCAGGCGGCGTTCTCCTCCAGCTGCTCCGAGAGATGGAGGTGAAGAGGCGCTCTCCGCTCGAAGGCCCACTCCGCGACCACGCGCATGGCATCCTGGTCGACCGCCCGGACGCTGTGGATCGCCGCACCCCGGCGGACCCGGGAGCTCTCTGCTAGCCGATCGACCCGCCGAGCCCAAGCGTCGGCCTCCCCATCGGTGAACCGGAGGGCGGCACTCCCCAGCGGGCTGCCGTCAAAGCCGGAGCGTAGGTAACAGGTGTCGAGCAGGGTGAGTCGCAATCCCGCCTCCTCTGCAGCCGCGACCAACGCTTCCTCCATCTCGGGCCGCCGATACGGCTGCCCGCCCGGTTGGTGGTGGAGGTAGTGAAACTCCCCGACCGCGGTGATGCCGGCGAGCGTCATCTCCCCCATGGTCGCTCGGGACAATTCGAAGTACTGGTCGGGCTCCAGGAACGAGGCCAGGGCATACATCCAGCGCCGCCATCCCCAGAAGTCCTTCCCACTCTGTCCGGGCGCCTGGCATCGCCCTCTCAACGCCCGGTGGAAAGCGTGCGAGTGGACGTTGACCAGCCCCGGGAGGGTCAGGCCGGAGAGCACCTTCGCTCCCTCAGGGATTTGCGCGTGGCCCAACTCTTCCACCCGGCGCAGCCGGCCACCCTCCTCCTCCAAAAGGACCCTCGGCAAGAGCCGATCCCCGATCCAGGCCAGCTCTGCCAGCCAAGCGGTCATCAATCCTCCCGCATGGGGATTCGAACTCCGCGGTCAGCGGCTGTGTCCAGGGCGATCGGGTAGCCGGCGTCGGCGTGGCGGATAACCCCGGTGCCAGGATCGTTCAAGAGGCAGCGGGCCAGCTTCTGGCCCGCCAGCTCCGAGCCATCGGCCACCGCCACCAGTCCGGCGTGGATCGACCGGCCGATCCCCACCCCGCCGCCGTGGTGAACGGAGACCCAGGTCGCCCCGCTCGCGGTGTTGAGGAGCGCGTTGAGGATCGGCCAGTCAGCGATCGCGTCGCTGCCGTCCCGCATCGACTCCGTCTCCCGGTAGGGAGAAGCGACCGAGCCCGAGTCGAGGTGGTCCCGACCGATCACGATCGGCGCCTTCAGCTCACCCGTAGCGACCATCTCATTGAACCGGAGCCCGAGCCGGTCCCGCTCCCCGTATCCCAGCCAGCAAATCCGGGCCGGCAGTCCCTGGAAAGCGACCCGCTCCTCGGCCATCCGGATCCAGCGCGCGAGCGCCTCGTTCTCCGGGAACTCCTCCAGGGCAGCCCGATCAGTGGCGGCGATGTCCTCCGGGTCACCGCTCAAGGCCGCCCACCGGAAGGGGCCCTTGCCCTCGCTGAACAAAGGCCGAATGTAGGCCGGGACGAAGCCCGGGTAGTCGAAGGCCCTAGTGCAGCCGCCCAGCTCGGCCTCCGCGCGGAGGCTGTTGCCGTAGTCGAAGACCTCGGTGCCCCGGTCCTGCAGCTCCACCAGGGCCGTGACGTGCCGGGCCATCGACTCCCGGCTGCGGCGGATGTAATCGTCGGCATCCTCCAATCGCAGGTCGGTCGCCTCCGGTAGGGTCAGCCCGGCTGGCAGGTACATGAGGGGGTCGTGAGCCGGGGTCTGGTCGGTCGCGATGTCCACCTTGAAGTTGCGCTTCAGGATCTCGGGAACGAGCTCGGAGGCGTTGCCGAGGACCGCGATCGAGACCGCTTCCCGAGAGGCTCTTGCCGCATCCGCCTGCTCCAGCGCTGAGTCGAGGTCGGCGGCCCAGCGGTCCAGGTAGCGGTGGTCGATTCGGCGCTGGATGCGCTCCGGGTCGATCTCGATGCAGAGGGCCACCCCACCGTTCATGGTCACCGCCAGTGGTTGAGCGCCCCCCATCCCGCCCAATCCGGCCGTCAGGGAAACCGTCCCGGCCAGCGACCCGCCGAACCTCTTCGTGGCGATCGCGGCGAAGGTCTCGTAAGTGCCCTGGAGGATGCCCTGAGTGCCGATGTAGATCCAGGAGCCGGCGGTCATCTGCCCGTACATCGTCAGACCCTCCAGCTCCAGCCGACGGAACTCCTCCTGGGTCGCCCACTGAGGCACCAGCATGGCGTTCGCGATCAGCACCCGCGGAGCCCACTCGTGGGTGCGGAATACCCCGACCGGTTTGCCGGACTGGACGAGGAGCGTCTCATCGCCTTCCAGCTCTCGCAGGCTGCGGATGATCGCGTCATAGGCTTCCCAGGAGCGGGCGGCACGCCCCGAACCGCCGTAGACCACCAGCTGATCGGGGTTCTCCGCCACCTCGGGGTCGAGGTTGTTCATCAGCATCCGCATCGCCGCTTCCTGGGGCCAGCCCTTGCAACTGATCTCGGTTCCCCGAGGGGCTCTCACCGGCCGTGCCCCGGTCAAGGGAGCTCCCCCACGATCGACTCCGCTTGGCGCAGGATCTCGCCCGACCTCACGGCGGCGGCCACCGCCTCCAGTTCGGGAGAGAGGAAGCGGTCCGGGCCAACCCCGCCACCCAGTCGGCGTACCAGCCCCGCCACTTGGGCATCCGCCTTTGACGGCTCGAGGGGCGCCCGCAACTCCAGCGCCCGGGAGGCGGCCAGCAGCTCCACGGCGAGCACCCGGGACAGGTTGGTCACCACCTGGCGCAGCTTGCGGGCCGCCCCCCAGCCCATGGATACGTGGTCCTCTTGCATCCCGGAGGTGGGGATGGAGTCCACGCTGGCGGGAGCGGCCAGCCGCCGGTTCTCCGCCACGATGGCGGCGGCCGTGTACTGAGCGATCATCAGTCCCGAGTTGACCCCGGCCTCAGGGGCCAGGAAGGGGGGCAATCCGGCGGAGCGGGCCGGGTCCAGGATCCGATCGACTCGGCGCTCAGCGATCGAGGCAACTTCTGCGGCGGCGATGCTGAGGAAGTCGCAGGCGAACGCCAGCGGCTCGCCGTGAAAGTTACCGGTGGATTCCAGCCGCCCGTCCGGGAGCACCACCGGGTTGTCCACCGCGGACCTCAATTCGCGGCCAGCGACCTGGCGGGCGAATTCCGTCGTGTCGCGCGCCGCCCCCACCACCTGGGGGGCGCAACGGATCGAGTAGGGATCCTGGACCAGGTGGGGAGAGCCGCGGTGCGAAGCCAGGACCGCGGAGCCTCGCAGGAGCACCCGAAGATTGGCCGCGCTCTGGATCTGGCCGGGATGGGGCCGGATGCTATGGAGATCAGCGGCGAATGGACGATCGGTCGCCATCAGTCCCTCAATCGAGAGGGCAGCCGCGACATCCGCGGTGGGGAGCAGCACCGCGAGGTCGGCCAGGGCCAGCACCAGCATCCCGAGCATCCCGTCCGTGCCGTTGATCAGGCTGAGCCCATCCTTGACCTCCAGGCGGAGCGGCGTCAGGCCGCATTCCGTGAGCGCGAGGCCGCCATCCACGGTGCGGCCGTCGGCGAGCTGGGCGCGGCCCTCCCCCACCAGCACGAGCGACATGTGGGCGAGGGGAGCCAGATCGCCACTGGCGCCCAGCGAGCCGTGCTCGGGTACGACTGGGGTGATCCCGGCGTTGAGCAGGTCAACCAGCCCCGTCGCCACGGCGGGCCGGCTGCCGGAGAAACCCATGCACAGAGTGCGGGCCCGGAGCAGCATCATGGCACGCACCACTTCCCTCTCGACAGGGTCTCCCATCCCGCCGGCGTGGGAGCGGATCAGGGCGAGTTGTAGGTCGGCCCGGCGGTCGGGATCGATCCTGGTCGTGGCCAACAAGCCGAAACCGGTCGACACTCCGTACACCGGGTCCGGACTGCTGCCGGCCTGGTCCACGAGAGCCCGGGCCCGCTCCATGCAGGCCAGGGCTTCGGCGGAGATCTCCACCCTGGCCGCATCTCGCGCAACCGCCACCACCGCTTCCGGAGAAACTCCGTCGGAGCCCAACGTGATCTGCTCCGGCAGAGCGGAGCTCACCCGTCCGCCCTCGATGAGCGCGGCGTCTCGCCGGTGATCATTCCCACTTTTCAAAACCCTCTGAGTTCCCGCAGCGCCGTCTCCGCAGCTACCCGTTCGTCCCACGGTATCGCCCCCGTGCTTCCGATGATGCTGCGCTCGTGACCCTTCCCGGCCAGGAGGACGGTGTCCCCAGGCATGGCTGCTCCGATCGCGATGCGGACCGCCCGGTCCCGCTCCGCGTCCCGGTGCAGGTTGGCTTCGGGGTCGGCGCCGCCGGCAACTGCCCCGCCCCAGATCTCGTCGATGATCGCCTCCGGGTCCTCTCCCCTGGGGTCTTCGGAGGTGATGATTAACTGGTCGGCAAGCTGGGCGGCGATCCTACCCATCTCCGCGCGCTTGGTGATGTCCCGCTCCCCCGCGCTCCCGAATACCACCCAGAGCCGACCTGCGGTCGCCCCCCGCAGCTCGTGCAGAGCGAGGGTCAGTGCGGCCGGGGTGTGAGCGTAGTCGACGACTACGGCGAAGGGCTGGCCTAGGTTGACCGCCTCCATACGGCCCGGCACGGCCCGCAGCTCGGTCAAGCCGGCTACTAGAGCTAGTAGCGGTTGTTCCAAGAGCAGTCCGGCGGCCAGGGCGGCCAGCGCGTTGCCGACGTTCCAGCGCCCGGCGGTCGACAGCCTGACCTCGGCGGTTCCGGCCGGGGTCACCGCGGAGAAGATGACCCCTGTCGTTTGGGGGCTAACCCGCTCAGCTCGGAGATCCGCCTCCCCGTCCCCGCTCGCGCTGTAGGTAAGGGCTCGGGCCGAGGTTCGATCGCGCAGCACCGGAAACGCCCGCGAGTCGTCGCGGTTGAGGACCGCAAAGCCCCCGGCGGCAGCCGCCCGATCCAACAGTGAGGCCTTGGCTTCGAAGTACGCCTCCCAGCTCTCGTGGAAGTCCAGGTGCTCGTGAGTGATGCTGGTGTACACGGCGCCTGCGAAGCGAATCTCGTTGAGCCGTCCCAGTGCCAGGCCGTGGGATGTCGACTCCAGTGCGATCGCCTGGCATCCCTGGTCCACCATGCGGCGCATCCAAGCCTGGAGTTCCAGCGACTCCAGGGTGGTCTGCCGGCTGAGGTTGGGCTCGATCTCAGAGCCCAGGCGAAAGTCCACGGTGCTCAGGCTACCCACCTTCCCCAGTGCGGCGGAGAGGGCGGCGTGCAGCATGGTCGTGGTGGTGGTCTTGCCATCGGTGCCGGTGACGCCCACCACTGGGACCGCATTCGAGGGATGGCGATAGAAGGTCGCCGCGAGAACCGCCAGGGCCGAGCGGCTGTCGTCGACCACGACGAGGCGCCCGGAGTCGGCCGCCGGCACGTCCTGCTCGACCACCGCCACGATCGCTCCCTGGGCGAGCGCGGCTTCCACGAAATTGTGTCCATCCTGATGCTGACCGGGGATGGCGACGAAAACGGATCCGGGTCGCACTTCCCGTGAATCGTAGGTGACCGCGAAAACCTCGCTGGCCCCGATCGATTCGACAACCGGCGGCCGCTGAATCGCGGCCGCGAGCACGGACCAACGCATGGCCCAAGCCTAGTCGCCAACTTCCTCCAACATCTCGTGGCCACAATGAAGTGATGGAGGCGATGGAACTTCCGGCTCCCGTCGAGGGTCGGCTGGCAGCGCTGCGGTGGAGTCAGCGGCCCGACCCGAGCCCGGGGCCCGGCGAGGTGCGGCTACGGGTGGAAGCTTGTGCCGTCTGTCGGACCGACCTCCAGATCACCTCCGGCGAACTTCCCGCCAGGAAGTTCCCCGTCGTGCCTGGGCACCAGATCGTGGGGCGAGTGGAAGAGCTGGGTCAGGGAGTTGCCGGGGAGCTGCTCGGTCAGCGGCTCGGGGTGGGGTGGCTGGCTTTCGCCTGTGGCAGCTGCGAGCTATGCCAGGGCGGCCGAGAGAACCTCTGTCGCCAGGCGACCTTCACGGGTTGGGACCGGGACGGAGGGTTCGCCAGCCAAGTGGCGGTGCGGGCGGACTTCGCGCAGCGGTTAGCCGGCGACGGCGATGCGGTCCAGCAGGCCCCTCTCCTCTGCGGGGGGGTGATCGGCTATCGCGCGTGGCGCCTCACCGAGGTTGGCCGAGGGGCCCGTCTGGGCCTGTTCGGCTTCGGAGCGTCGGCGCTGCTGGTGGCTCAGCTCGCGATCGCCGCGGGTTGCGAGGTGTTCGTCGTGACTCGAGACGTGTCGGCCCGTCGGCGAGCTAAGGATCAGGGCGCGGCCTGGGTGGGCGCTCCTGGCGACGAAATCCCGGTAGCTCTACAGGCAGCGATTACGTTCGCCCCGGTGGGGGCAGTCGTGGTCGATGCGCTGCGAGCGCTGGACCGAGGAGGCACCTGCGTCGTGAACGCGATCCACCTAGATCGGATCCCCGAATTCCCGTACGAACTGCTCTACTGGGAACGGAGGCTCCTCAGCGTCGCCAACTTCACCCGCCAGGATGCCGCCGAGTTTCTCCAACTGTCCGAGCAGATTCCCGTCCGTACGCTGGTCGAGCGATTTCCCCTACGTGAGGCCAACACGGCCCTAAGGCAGCTTGAGGAAGGCCGCGTGTCTGGAGCGGCTGTCCTGGTTCCCTAGATCAGGAAGACTGAGAGGAGAACTCAGCCTGGAGCCGGGTGACGGCCTCCCGGGCGGCCACGGTGAGCTCTAGGGCCAACCGCCGGTCCAGGTCCAACGACGGGGTCGTCTGGAGGGACCGCAGCCGAACTTCGAGCAGGTGGAGCTGGTCCGCGATCTCACCGGGAGTCGCCAGCGCCCGGAGGCGGGCCGCCGCGACCGTCGCTGGTTCTCCGTGCCGCTGGGCATCCTGGAACGCTCCGAACGCCAGCCTGTCCCGATCGGCGGCGAGCAGGAGTCGCACCGCCGCCTGCCCGGACTCAGAGATCTCCTCCGCGGGCGCGTGCAACCGGCAGAGCCCGTCCAAGGCAGCCGCCAGGGCCCCGGTGATCGCGGCCGCGGCGGCACCGCCCGCCGCATCCCGAGGGGAGAGCATCCGGGCGACCGTCTCGAGCAGTGACCAGGAGGCGACCGGGCCGGGCTGAAGCCCCCCGAGCTCGGTCAAGGACAGCAGCGCGCACACGGCGGTGATCCGGCCGATCCCACCAGGCACCGGGGTAACCCGGGCGGCCGCCGCGCCGGCATCTGGTGAAACGTCGCCGCGGAGTTGACCCTCGACCATCGAGGTCCCCACGTCCAGCACCGTTGTTCCGAGGCGGATCGCGGCCTTTGGCATGACCCCGGCGATCCCGATCGCAGAGATCAGCACGTCGTATGGGGGCAGAGGATCGACATGGGCGATGTCGCTCTGGATCACCGAAACCTGGGCTCCGGTAGCGAGCAGGCGCTGGGCGATCGGGCGGCCGCCGGTCGACCCATGGCCGACCACCAGAATGCGAGCCCCCGCACAGTCGATTTCGAGGTGGTTCAGGGTCGCCAGGCAGGCCTCCGCAACCGGCGTCCCCCGGCGCTGGCCCTCAGCCGCGGCCGAGAGGGCCGCCGGGGTGACGGCCTCGACGTCCTTGCTGGCGGGCAGGTGGGCCGCCACCACCCCAGCAGGCAGCGACTTCACTGGTTGAACCACCACCACCCCGTTCACGCTGGGGTCCACCACCAGGGCGTCGAGAACGGTGAGGGTCCTCTCCGAATTGTCCCGGGGCACCGTCCAGTGCACGACCTCAACTCCCCCCGCCACTGCCTCTTGCTCCAGGGAGCGGGCGAACGAGCCACCGGCGATGTT
The DNA here is from genome assembly GCA_003133485.1 of Candidatus Dormiibacterota bacterium. The sequence continues at coordinate 8,796 of PKXR01000098.1, read as the reverse complement.
GCCTTCCTCGACCACTACCCCCAGACGGTATGGACGCTGCCTAGCCTGAACGCGATCTGCCAGCTGTGCCCGGAGCTCCTCTAGGAGGGGGGCGAGGTCGACCAAGTTGGCCGGTGCTGAATTCGTCGTGAGGCCGCCCCCGGCGCCTAGACCCATACGGCCACCGCTTGGTTCGTGATCGGCGCCTCCTAAAGTTGAGTGCCGGAAGGCGACACCACCCAGGCCCTCCCGAAGGCACCGCCCGTTCGGCTAGTCACCAACGCTGATTTGATGGCCCGACCGTAGCAGGCGGGATCGGCAGCACGCTGATATATGCGTGCCTCGGAATGGCGCTGACCGCGTGACGCGTCATTCGGGAGTCGCTCAGCACCGGGAGGTGTCGTTGCGGTCCGGGCCCCCTTTTGACTTCTCAGCACTTTCCCAGCCTGCGCTCGGTCCGTACACAAGGATCGTCTGTCACACTACCCGCGGTCGCCGGCAGCGAGATGGGGCAGACCGCCAGGGCTGGGCGATCCGCGCGATTTGAGCACCGCGACAGGTGGATTTCTGGAGGCCTGAGCTTGGTCGAGGTAGTAACCCTGGAGACGCCTGAACTCGGGGACCGCACCTATCTCATCCACGATGGGCAGCAGAGCATCGTTGTCGATCCCCAGCGCGACACCGACCGAGTGATGGAGCTGGCCGACTCGGCCCGGGTCAAGATCAGCTGCGTGGTGGAGACCCACATCCACAACGACTACGTCTCCGGGGGGTGGGCGCTCTCCCAAGCAGCGGGAGCCCGCTATCTGGTCGCCGCTGCCGACGACGTCTCCTTCCCCCGCGAACCGGTGGGTGAGGGGGACCGGGTCGATGTCGGCTCCATGACCCTGCAGGCGCTGGCCACTCCCGGACACACCTCGAGCCATCTCTCCTTCTTGGTGGGGGCCGAGAACAGACCAAGAGCGCTCTTCAGCGGGGGCTCGCTCCTGTATGGAGCGGTCGGTCGCACCGACTTGGTCTCGCCGAGTCTCACCGAAGAGCTGGCCCACGCCCAACACCGATCGGTTCTGCGTTTGGCCGCCCTACCGGCGGAGCTGGACCTCTATCCCACCCACGGCTTCGGAAGCTTCTGCGCCAGCGGGCCTATCTCGTCGACGGAACCGAGCCACACCATCGGCACTCAGCGCGCCAGCAATCCCGCCATGACCGACGATGAGGAGGGCTTCGTCAGGACGCTGCTGGCGGGGTACTCCCTGTATCCCCGCTACTACGCCCACATGAGCGCTCTCAATCTGAAGGGCGCGTCGAACCCAGACCTCGCCCTGCCTCCCGAAATCGACATCGCCGAAGTCGGAAGTCGCATCCAGGCCGGCGAGTGGGTCATTGACCTTCGGCCAAGGACCGAGTTCGGGCCATCGCACGTGGCGGGCACGGTGAACTTCCCGACCGGCGACCAACTGGCGACCTACGTTGGGTGGGTCGTCCCCTGGGGTGCGCCGCTTACCCTGGTGGCCAGCTCCCGAGAGGTCGTCAGGCGGGCTCGTCGGGACCTCGCCCGGATCGGAATCGACGGGCTCGCCGGCTGGTCGAGCGCCCCGCTTGCCGAGCTGGAGGCTGCCCTCGAAAGCTCCTCCTATCTAGTCACCGACTTCCGAGGCCTCGCGGAGGCTGTCCGGTCCCGGGATGTCCAGATCCTCGACGCCCGCCGTCCCGATGAGTGGCGCGCCCGCCACATCAAGAACGCGATCAACATCCACCTCGCCGACCTGCCGAACAGGCTCCACGAGCTTCCCGTTCGGCCCACCTGGGTGCACTGCGCTGCCGGGTATCGGGCCGCCGTCGCCGCCAGCCTGCTCGACCGAGCTGGCCGCGAGGTGGTATTGGTGGACGACGACATCGGACGGCTCGAGGAGGTCGGTCTGGAGTTGGTGAGCGGCGCGCAGTAGCTTCCGGATCGGTCCGGGAAGATCCCCCATCCGACCTATCATGGAGTCATGACTTCCGACTGCCTCTTCTGTCGGATTGTGGCCGGTGAGCTACCCGCCGACGAGGTTCAACGCGAGCCGGGCATCCTCGCCTTCAAGGACATCCACCCAGTCGCTGAGACCCATGTTCTGGTGATCCCCGAGCGGCACATTGAGGATCTCCGCCAGCTCAAGGAGGAGGACGCCCCGCTCTGGCTACGCCTGAGCCAGGTGGCCAACGAGGTTGCCGCCGACCTAGGCCACGAAGATGGTTACCGCTTCTACGTCAGCGTTGGCTCGGCTGGCGGTCAGACCGTCCCCCATCTCCACATCCATGTCATGGCTGGGAGCATGCGCCGCCTTCCTGCCTGATTCGGGCCGCGCCTCCTCGGGTATTCTTTGGTAGCGGGTCGGATTTTCGGCCCAGGCTTTTTTCCGTGGGAGTGCACCTTCAGATGGCTTTGAGTTCGCGGGAATTGGTAGATCAGGCGCGCCTGGAGATTCCGGAGGTGGCACCTCAGGACCTGCGGGTGCGACTAGACAACGATGGTGCTCGCCAGTTTCTCGACGTCAGAGAGCCGGAAGAAGTGGCCCAGGGCGTGCTCCCAGGCGCCGTGCTGATCCCGCGAGGGTTCCTCGAGCTGAGGGTCGAGTCGGCGATCCCCGATCGTTCGACGCCGGTCGCCGTTTACTGCGCCTCGGGCGTGCGCTCCCTGTTGGCCGCCAAGACCCTGCGGTCGATGGGCTACTCCGACGTGGTCTCGCTGCAGGGCGGCTTCAACGCGTGGAAGGACCAGGGTCTTCCGGTCTCGGTGCCCCATTCCTTCACTCAGGACCAGCGTGAGCGCTACAGCCGCCATTTCCTGCTCACGGAGATGGGCGAGGCCGGTCAGGCCAAGCTCCTGGCCGCCAAGGTTCTGCTGCTGGGAGCCGGCGGCCTGGGTTCCCCTGTCGCCTACTACCTAGCCGCCGCCGGGGTCGGGACCATTGGGCTGGTGGACTTCGACCGGGTGGAGCTGAGCAACCTGCAAAGGCAGATTGTCCACACTGTGGACCGGCTTGGGATGCTCAAGACCGAGTCGGCGGCGATCGCGCTCAAGGCGCTCAACCCGGACGTCCGGGTGGTGGAGCACAACATCCACCTGGACAGCGCCAACGCCGCCGAGATATTCGCCCAGTACGACGTGATCGTGAACGGCAGCGACAACTTCCCGACCCGCTACCTCGCCAACGATGTGGCCGTCTTCCTGCGCAAGCCGCTGGTCGACGGGGGGATTTTCCGGTTCGAGGGCCAGGTCACGACGATGATCCCCTTCGTGTCGGCCTGCTACCGCTGCCGGTATCCGGCCCCCCCGCCCCCGGAGGAGGCGCCCAGCTGCTCTGAGGCGGGAGTGCTCGGGGTCTTGCCGGGGTTGGTCGGCACGATCCAGGCGACCGAGGTGGTGAAACTGATCCTGGGCATCGGCGAGACACTCAGTGGCCGACTTCTGCATGTCGACGCCCTGGCTATGGAGTTCAACACCTTCCGGCTGCGGCGCGACCCGGAGTGCCCGGTCTGTGGCGAGAGTCCCTCGATCACCGAGCCGATCGACTATGAGGGTTTCTGCCTAAATCCCAACGCGGTGGTTCCGGCCGCGGTCTTGGCCTGACCCCGGAGATAGCGGCACCCAGCCCGGCAGCCGGTAGCGGGCGCTTGAGCTCGGGCGCGGGCGGGTACGATGGAATCGTGAAGCAGGCCACCATCTCGCTCGACGATCTGATCACGGCAGTAGAGACCGCCCGCGACAAGGTGATGGCCGACGAAGTCCGATCCCTGGTCAAGTTCGGGATACCCAAGGCCATGGCCCAGCAGATGGTCGCGGCCCGGTTCCACCAGAAGGTTGGAGGCGAAGAGGGCGAAGGCGGGGAGACAGAGACCCCGGCCTGGCCCGACATGAGCTGATCCAGCCTTCTCCACCGCCCCCGTTAGCTCCCGCGAGCGGACTGGGGCAGCGTGGAGGAGTTGGTCCCGCTCAGCCCCTACCGGTCCGACCGGCAGTTCGCCCGGCTGGAGACCTACCGGCGGCTTGGGTTGCCAGACGCTACCTGGGCGGCTGAGCAGTTCAGCCTCCGGGTCCACGTTTCGCCGGACGGACCGGAAGGCGGTGACAAGCGGGCCGGTCAGGTTTGGGAGACGGTAGACCGGCTCCCGCTCCAGGTCAAGGACATCCTCCGCGGAGTCATCGACGAGTTCCGTCTGGACTCCGAGGGGAGCTTCCCGACCGACACCCTGGGCACCTGGCGCGACGGAACCATGCGGGTCAACCGGGACTGGTCACTGATCCCTTCTCTGCGACACCCCGGCTGGCACCGGGATCTCGGCTACGACCTGATGAGGGCCACCTTGGTCCACGAGTCCGGCCACGCCCTGGTCGAGGATCCGCGGGGCGGGATCCGGCTGCGCGACGCTGTGGCCCTGATCGCCGCATCAGGGTGGCTCCCCCACCCACTCGACGACCCTCTCCCCTACGGGGCGGTCGGCCGGCAGGTCGCAACCCTAAGTGCGTACTATCTGAAGCGGCTGCGCCAACTCGACCCGAGCTGGGATGGAGACCTATCACTGGGAAGTCCCGCGCTCCCATCCTCCTCGCAACTGGACCGAGACCTGATGCGCGAGGTGAGCACCTTCAACCGGCAGCGCACCAAGGCCCGTGGAACGCTCGGTCTGCAGGGGTCGGACCAGTTGCTCCGCCGGCTCCGACGAGAGGAGCCTGGCCGCCTGACCCGCGAGCTGGCGGATTGCGGACTGGTCCTGGAGGATGTCGATTCGGCGCTGCGGCGCCGCCGGGGCATCTCACTTTATTCGGAGGATGCAATTGCAGAGACGCCGGCCGAGATCTTTCGCTGCATCCACGCCCCTTTCACCCGGGCCGAGCACAGTCGTCCGGCGCTGCTCGAGGGAGAGCGTGTCCTGGTGGAACCCTGGCGTACCGCCGACCGGACGATTGGAGCTCGTCGGCCGGCGCTGGCGCCAGAGCGTCCCTGGGAGGCCCTGCAACTGGTTCGGCGCGGCGTGGGTCGAGAACTCGGGCGGTGAGTGATATGGACCAGCGTTTCCGACTCCGAGAGACGGGCGGCAGGAAATCGGCGGAGATATGGGGTTTTCCGGTGCAGCTGGAGGGCGACCCCGAACTCTGCCTGCGGATCAGGGGATTCCTCGGCGAGCCGGTGGCGACGCTGGGCCTAGCGCTCGACTCGGAGACAGGGGAGCGCGGCACCCGGGTCCTCACGTTGGCCCCCGGCGATCCAGGGTGGCTGATCAGTTGCCTGCGACGAACTGCCGCGGAGCTTGGTCTACAGCTCACCGAGCTACCCCTCAGTGGTCGGTGACGGTCTCCTGAAGGGGGGTTGTCTAACCCGGAGACCAGAGACTACGTTTCTCGCCTCGCCAGATTTAACGGGGGCGCCAGGTGACCGGATGGGGACGGTCGCAGCGGGCTGCGTTGACGATGGGGTTGGGGATGATGGTGGTGTGGACTGCGGCCTGCGCTGGCGCCCCAGCCAGGATTCCCTCGGCGGCCGCGACGCCGTCGGCGGCTCCCACCACCATCGCGCCCGGCGTTTCCGTGAACCCGTCAGAACTTGTTGTCCCACCGTATACCGTATCAACGACCAATCCGCTGCCCGCGGGTGTCTCAGCTAAACGTGTAGTGATGGATGTTGTCGCCGATAACCTTATTGAAAACCTCGCGATTGAACGCGGCGACGCGCCGCTACTCGCATTTTCAGATTCGGGTGGAATGCTAGCGATCGACGAGGCGACAATCTCAACTAATCAGTCAGTCGACACACGAATCGTCAGCATCAACGATTCGATCTCCAGCCTAGTGCTTGGGAGCGAGGGCGATCCAAATAACTCTGCGGCTCGGGCTGCTTTGAATGTTGAAGGGGTTGAGCGGATCACTACGCAAGATGCTCAAGGTGCGGAATCGCATAAGTCGAACGATTTCCATGTGCTGATCTGGGTGGCTTGGTCGACAACTCTTCATAAGTACTTGCGATGCGACGTGTCGGTTTTATAGCGGCGATTGCGGTCGCCGCCGCGATGTGCTCCGCGTACCCGCGCGCTAACGTGTACGCCAGCTACGGACTCGGCGGATCGAGTGCGGGCTGCCAAGCGAGCACGTCAGACGCCGAATTCAATGGCAATTGCATTGCACTCGAGACACCTTCATCGCCAACGCAGCCCGCGCTGGACCATGATTGGACGACGACCCTCCCGTCCGTTCAACCCGTCTGCGCACCGTACCTCACCACCGAGTGGGCACCGGCAACTGCCGCTAGCAGCGGCGGTGCGGTCGGAGAGGTATGGACCGCGGAGGGTCAGCGCGTACCCATCGTGATCTCCACCCCGCTGACCGACTGGGGTTGGATTTTCACCGTCACGTGTGGAGCGCCGGGCGCTGTGCGCTTCGTCCGCGTTGTCTCCGGCCCGCGCACTCCGAGTCCGTGCACTCCCCAGACCGCGCCCGGGGACTGCCTACCGGGGCTCGACCCCAGCGTATTCCTGGCGGCCGTCACGGGCCAAGTGCCAGCGGAGACCATCGAGGCCACTCCATCCGGGGTCGGAATTGTCGGTGTTCCGGTAGAAGCGCAACTGTCTCCAGCGCCGGAGCCCAAGTACGCCGAGATAGACTTCGCGGTGCCGGACGCCGGCGACGGAGATCCGGGCGAGACGTTGCACGTGGTCTGGGTGGTAGTGGCGACTCCCGAGGTTGTGTCATGGGCGTGGCCTGACGGATCCCTGACGGCAGACGGAAGGTGGATCCCCCAGACCTATGTTGAGGGCGGTGTAATGCGCGCGAGCCTTGTCTACACCGTGACCGCGACGGGATTCTGGTCCGACGGAGTCACGGTCCATGACCTGCCTTCTGTTTCCGTTGGAACCATTCCGATCGGCGGGCAGCTCGACTATTCCGTGGAGCAGATTCAACCTGGGTTGGGATAGAACTAGCACGCGTTCGGGCGTTCGGTAGACTGGGCGCCCGACACGTCACGGCCGCCTAGCTCAGCTGGTTAGAGCGCACGGTTCACATCCGTGAGGTCGAGGGTTCGAGTCCCCCGGCGGCCACCACATCCGGAGCGGTTTCGAAGGCTGTCGAAGCCCAGGAGGAACCCGAGAGGGGTAACCCAACGCGCCGACTATGGTCCAAATGCGATCCTTAGCCTCCCATGCGTAACCCGGGAAGCAGAGAACTCCGCCGCCGCCAGGCCCGGTTGGAGAACCAGCAGCGCACCACGGTCCGAGATCAAACTCCGGTCCCTCGCCGGTCCGACATGATGCGCCGGGGCGGCCTCCTCGAGGGCCTTCCTCCCCGAGTCGTCACCCGCCTCACTCTGGCGGTGACTTTGATCAGCCTGATCATGATCGTCGGCGCTGTCTTTGGAATACTGGTGGAGATCGGCCAGAACGATCTGTTCCTGGGGATCGTGGTCATGCTTGTGGCGCTGATCATCACCGGGGTAACCGGGTCGGTGGTGGCGCCTGCCATGAGAGCGGTCCGACGTGATCGCCGCCTCCCCGCCCGCAACATCCAAGGTCCGCTAATGGGTGCCAGCCTTGTCTCGCCAACTCCCGGACTGGCCACGGTCGCGATCAGCGTCGGCAAGACTGTCGAGCAGTTCCGGGTGCGCTCCGAACTCTTTGACAAGCTCCGGGCAGGAGGCGCGACAGTCGTCGGCCTAACCGTGACCCCGAGTTTGAACTACGTCCAAGCCCTGACTGTCATCCGCCGCGATCGCCTGGCCACCATGACCACCCCTCCGGTGACGAGGGCAATTAGGATCTCAATCTGGTTACCGCTGATCTCGGTCGGGGCGATCGCGATGGCGCTGGCCCTCGGCTGCCTGGTGGGCGCCTTGCTGCCGCTGTCGGACAATGCCATCCATCCCCTTGTGACCGCCGTGCTGGCAGTCGTGCTGGCCGGCGGGGTAGCGCTGTTCACGCGTTGGTACGGCCAGCGTCTGGTGAAGGAACTGGGTCTCGGACAGTAGGCTCCCGACGCCTACCTCCCGGCCGCCCTCTGAACCGACCGAATGCTAGACTTCGGCTCCCCTGCACCCGGTACCCAGCCGGCTGCATACCCACAGGACTTGGGAGGCGCTTGACTTGAACCGCGAGTACGAACTCTTCTACATCATCCGCCCTGATATCGATGAGGATCAGGTGCGAACCGCCATGGACGAGGTGGCCTCGCTGATCGCCGGCCACGGTGGCGAGATGACCAAATCATCCCTCTGGGGGCGACGTCGCCTCGCCTATCCCATCGCCGGTTTCAACGATGGGTACTACGCCCTAAAGGAGTTGACCTTACCGGCGGAGAAGGTCCGGGAACTGGAGCGGCAACTTCGGCTGGATGAACGAGTGATTCGACAGCTGATCAGCTTGAAGCAGGTGTACTACCTTCCTGGGGACGAGGACCGGCGAGGTCGCGTCCGGACTCGTGGCAAGGACCGGGGGGAGGCCGCCGACGGCTCTGGCCCCGAAAGCGAAGAGCTGACGGACGATGCTCTGGGAGCCGAAGTCGCCGCGGATGACGGTTTTCCGGATGACGCTATTGAGGCCATTGACTTGACGGAGCTAACTGGCGACGAGGACGGGGAGGAGTAACGATGGCAGGATCCCTAAACCGGGTGATGCTGATCGGCCGGTGCACTGCTGACCCGGAGATGCGCTATCTCCCCAGCGGCCAGCCGGTGACCCAGCTGCGAATTGCCACCAATCGCTACAGCAGTTCCCAGGACGGAGAGCGCCGCGAGTTCACCGACTACCACGACGTGGTGGTCTGGAACATGGGCCAGCGCAAGCTGGCCG
>PKXR01000133.1:3484-16930 GCA_003133485.1 Candidatus Dormiibacterota bacterium | reverse complement strand
CCGTTTCGCCGCAGCCACGCGGGTTGATCTGGCGCGGTGCGGATCAGCGGTCCCGACCGCGCTGCCACCCGATCGATGAGACCCCGGTCCCGCTTCGATGCCGCGCCGCCGACTGGCCCCAATTTGTGCGTGAAGTAGCCCCGGCGCCGCCCTATCTGCCATGACCCAGCGGAGCGATCTGGGTGCTTGGAGAAGCCTAACTCTGACTCGCCGGACTGCGGGCGACGGCTCCACTTTCGAGATCCCGAAAATACGCTCTCCCACTCGTCCATGGTTCGTGGCCACGGCGCGCCAGCCGATCCCCGTCCGCACTTCGCATGGAGGCCCCTTTAGGTGCTTCCGGCGCCATTCCGGGCCAAACACCGGTACGATGCGCCGATGAACCAATCGGAGGCGAGTTCAGCCCACCCCACCCACAGCATGCTGTCATTACCGGGGAGGCTCGTCCGAAGATATCGGGAAACAGCGACGGAGCGCCCGGACGAGGACATCAACATGCGAGTGCTGACCGCCTTCGTGGCCACCTTCTCGACCGTCCGGATCATCACCCACGGGATCCGCAATCACTGGCTGCCGCTGGGGAACATTGTGCTGGGAGGCCACGGGCCGAAGGACGGGGAGCAGCCCCTCCACATTCACCACATGGTCTGGGGAATCCTGGCTCTCACCGGGTGTGGCTACGCCGCCCTCCTGCAGACCGACATACGGTGGCGGCGGCGGCTGGCCCCGGTGTACGGAGCCGGGGTTGCGCTCACCTACGACGAATTTGCGCTCTGGCTGCACCTTGAGGACGATTACTGGAGCAAGCAAGGGCGGGACAGCGTGGATGCGGTGGTCCTGCTCAGTGCCCTCTTCGGACTCGCCTCAGCTTCGCCCCTGTTCTGGCGACGAGCCCTGGTGGAGGTGACCAACACCGCCGTTCCCGGGACCCCCGGCCAGGCGGTGAAGGGGAACTCACTTCACCCCGGCGCGCCCCATCGCACTTCGGGAGAGAACCCAGATGGCTGATGACTATCTGACAATCGACGAGGTGGCGGCCCAGCTGGCGCTGCCAGTGCAGATGATCCAGCGCCGGATCGAGTCCGGGGACATCCCGGTGCACTGGGTAGAGATCGGCGGCAAGCTGGAGATGCGCATCAGCGCCGACGAGATCGGCGTGGAGGCGTCGAACCGCTTGCCAACTCCCTTCCCTACACCGGAGGGATTCGGCGGCGGCGAAGCCGGGGCCGACCCCGACGATGAGTCGGCGCCCTCAGCTTGGAGCGTCCGCGAGAGCGACTACCCTGCGGACGTCTGGACTCCAGTCGAAGGCGACCCTCCGGCTGCGGCATCGCCGCCCGCCCCAACCCTCTGGGAGGCCGCGGCTGAGGACGACCTCCCGGCGTCCACGGTGGACCAGGCGGCCGAGCCCTTGTGGCGACCCGACCCCGGCACCTGGGACGACGAGCCGATCGACGCAGAGGCGGCCTCGGAGCCGACCCCCGAGCCCTCACCCATCAGCCCGCCAACTGCGGACCAATACTTTCCTTTGACGGAAGCACCGGCTGACTTCGCAGCGCCACCGCTCCCCCCGGCTACCGGTCCCTTTACCTCCGCCACCGTATCGCCCGATGAAGAAACGGCCGAGACACCAGCCGACTTCCCGGCGCTTCCGCTCCCGGCGGCCACCGGTCCCTTCGCCGTTGCCCCGGAGTCGGCCGACGATTTCGAGGAGCCACCAGCCGACTTTCCGGAGCTTCCGCTCCCCGCGGCCGCCGATCCCTTCACTGCTGGCCCGGAGTCGGCCGACGATGACGAGGAGGAGGCGCCCTTTGGCAGCGATGAGGCTGACGACGACGACCTCGTCGCGGTCGAGGAGGGACTCGATCTGGAGTCTCCCCTGCCGAGCGAGGTGATGGGCGTCCCGGAGATGGTCGAGGCTCCCCGACCTTCGGCGCTGGCCGCGGCTCAGGGCCCGGAGAGCGCGCTGGCGATCAACTCGATTGACGCCAGAGAGCTGGTGTCGGGACTCTTCGAACGCTGGGAGCGGGCGTTGGAGCAACGGATCCAGGCGGAGCAGCGACTGCGCTTCGAGGCGGAGTTGGAGCGGAGGCTGCGCCAGGTCCGCGACCTGCGTCAGGAGCTGGAAAACACCAGGAAGTCCACGGCGGCGCAACTGGCCGAGCGCGAGCAGGAGGTCATGGCCCTCCGCGACCGCCTCCGCGAGCAGGGGCCGGGGCCAGCTCAGAAGAGCCGAGGACTGTTCCGGCGCTAACCTGCCTGAGGCCGCTTCGGTTTCCCGGGTTTAGCTGGCTTGAGTCCACCGTGAATTATGGATTCGGGTTTACCGTTAGAGGCAGCAGAAGCGCCTGACTCCGAACCGGCGCCTTTTGGGTACACCGAGAGGGATGGATAACACGCTCCGACGAACTTTCGCTCCGAGCCCTGGTGTCGCTGGATCCAGCGGGACCCCTCGAGCAGCGTGAGCGGCGACCGCGCGTCAGAGGAGATCAAGTCCCGACTCGACATCGTGGACGTGATCGGGGGCCATGTCCGGCTGACCCGAGCTGGACGCGAGTGGAAGGGCCTTTGTCCGTTCCATACCGAGCACACCCCTTCGTTTTATGTAAGCCCTGAGAAACAGCTCTGGAACTGCCACGGCTGCCACGAGGGCGGGGACATCTTCCACTTCGTCGAACTCATCGATCACACCGACTTCCGAGGCGCTTTGGAGGAGCTGGCCAAGCGGGCCGGCGTGGACCTCACCCAGGACCGGCCCCAGAGCCCGACCGAGATCCGCCGCCGCAAGCAGCGAGAGGCGATGCTCCAGCTCAATCAATTGGCCGCGGACTTCTACCACCACGTGCTGCTCAACACGCCCGCGGGAGCGCAAGGGCGTGCCTTCCTGGACGCCCGCGGGGTGACCGAGTCGGACCGGGAGCGGTTCGAGCTCGGCTACGCGCCGCTCGGCACCACCCAGGACAACCTGGTGCGCTTTCTGCGTCGACGGAAGGCTGAGCCAACCGACATCGGTGCTTCCGGGCTGGCCCGCAACGACCGGGGCCGGCTCACCGACTTCTTCCGCCAGCGGGTGGTGGTCCCCATCCGCGACGAGCAGGGTCGGCCGGTGGGATTCGGCGGCCGGACGATCGCCGACGGAACTCCCAAGTACCTCAACACAAGACACACGCCGTTGTTCGAAAAGTCCAACGTCCTCTTCGGCCTTGATCTGGCCCGCGAGGCGATCCACAAAGAGCACCGGGCCGTGCTGATGGAGGGGTACTTCGACGTGATCGGGGCTCATCGGAGCGGGATCCGAAACGCGGTCTCAACCTCCGGCACTGCCCTCACCGACGCCCAGGTCCGACTCCTGCGTCGCTTCTCGGACGAGGTGGTTCTCTGCTTCGATGGCGACGCCGCCGGTCAGCGAGCCGCTGGGGTGGCGGTCGGTCTGGTCGCCCATGCGGGAATGAATTGCCGTCTCATGGCTCTTCCCGAAGGCCAGGACCCGGACGACCTGGCCCAGAGCGAGCCAGAGGCGCTCCGGGACCTGGTGGACAAGGCCCCCCCAGCCTGGGCGGCGCTGGTGGACGGGGCGCTAGGCGAGGCCTCCCCTCGATCTGGCGGCGAGGGCCAGGAAGCACTGCGAGGGGCCATAAAGGTATTGGCGCGTATCCCGGAGGCCAGTATCCGCGCTCTATATGCAGAGAGAGTAGGGCGTCGGCTGGGAGTCGATGCCTCGCGGATCCTGAAGGATGTGGAGCAAGGCGAGACGAGGCAGCCGACGAAGTCGACAGGAGAAGGTTTGAGCCTAGCGCGCAGCGGGGAGATTCCAATGGGAGCCTCTGCCCATTTGCTGGGGATGCTCTGGCACAGCCCCCAGTTGATAGCAGAGGTTCGAGATCAATTTCAGGTCAGAAGGGATGATTTCCTCGATCGCCAGTACGGCGAGCTCTACCAGGCGATGGTCGAGGTCGCGCCGGAGCGGCTCAGTCCAGCCGACCTCGCCCCGGAGCTGCGGGTACGGTTGGACGAGCTGCCCAAGGGCGGCTTCCCCGAGCTCGCCGAAAGTGCTGGGAGCGCCCGGAGGAAGCGTTCGCTCGGCGACTACGTGAAGAGGATCCGGATTGAGACCCTCGAAAACCAGGCGGCGGGCCTGCGAAGGCAGCTAGGCGAATTGAGCCACCACCGCGAGGGTGAGGGCCCCCAGCTGGCGGCCGAACTGGATCGGAAGCAGCGACAGATCGCAGTGCTGCGGCGAAGCGGCGGAATGGAGGCATAGGTTGGTAAAGGCGATGAAGGCACCGGTGGCGGCTCCAGCTCCGCCGCGCACCGAAGATCTGGTGCGGCTGGCGGAGCAGCTGATCCTGAAGGGAAAGGAACAGGGCTTCCTCTCCCCCAACGAGGTCCTGGAGCCGTTTCCCGAGCTGGATGCCGACCCCGAGCAGATGGAGCGGCTCTTCGTCATCTTCCGGGAGATGGGGATCGTCGTCTCGGACGGCGACAAGGACTTCGACGCCGAGGAGGCCGAGGACGACGTCCTGGCGGCCGACGCCGACGCAGTGTCGCTGGACGACCCGGTCCGGATGTACCTCAAGGAGATAGGCCGGGTCTCCCTGCTCAAGGCCGAGGACGAGGTGTACCTGGCCAAGCTGATCGAGCAAGGCGACGAGGACGCCAAGCACCGCCTCACCGAGGCCAACCTTCGGCTGGTGGTCTCGATCGCCAAGAAGTACATCGGCCGCGGCATGTCGTTCCTGGACCTGATCCAGGAAGGNNCATCCGCATCCCGGTGCATATGGTCGAGACGATCAACAAGCTCGTCCGGATCTCTCGCCGCCTGCTCCAGGAGCTCGGGCGCGAGCCCGCCGATCCCGAGATCGGTGAGGAGATGGGGATCACCCCGGACCGAGTCCGCGAGATCGTCAAGGTGGCCCAAGATCCGGTTTCCCTGGAAACCCCCATCGGCGAGGAGGAGGACTCCCATCTGGGCGACTTCGTCCCCGACAGCGAGGCGGTCGCACCCTCTGAAGCTGCCTCACTGACTATGCTCCGGACCGAGGTCGAGGACATCCTTGACACCCTTACACCGAGGGAGCGCCGGGTGCTACAGCTGCGCTTCGGGCTCATCGACGGCCACCAGCGCACCCTGGAGGAGGTCGGCAAGCGCTTTGGCGTGACNNCAGATCGAGGCCAAGGCGCTGCGCAAGCTCCGCCACCCCTCCCGGAGCATGAAGCTCAAGGACTACCTGGAGTAGTTCACCCTCAGGTGCCGCTCCCAGCTGGAAGAGCGGCGCCGGGTAGACTGCGCGAGGTCCTTCCGGAGTAGCTCAACGGTAGAGCAGGCGGCTGTTAACCGCAAGGTTCACGGTTCGAATCCGTGCTCCGGAGCCAGCCCTCCCTTGCGTCGGACTTGGAGGCTGTGATCGACAATCACCCCGCGATGAGGTTGGACTTTCCAGACAGTTGGCGCCGGCTAACCGGCCGCCAGGCGGCCAGGCTCGCGCTTGGACTTTCCTTGTGCTTGATCGCGGCGGGCTGCGGCAGCACGGTCCCCAAAACTCATGCCCACCCGACCCCGAGTCCATCGGCAGTCGTCACGCCGACTCCCGTCGCCCTAGCCGCATGTACGGTTACGGCCATCGCCGGCTCGCAGGGTCAGTCGAACGGTGCTGCTGGACACCAAGCGTATGCGTTCATCTTGACCAATACGGGGGCGGTGTCATGCACTCTGGAAGGATACCCATACGTGCAACTGATGAATGCCAGCGGCAGCGCGATCGCCACAACTCCCATCGAAGGTAATGATGGAGTCACCTCGATCAGCGACCTGCCTGAAACAGTGACCCTGACCGCCGGAGGCGCTGCATCCTTCGCGCTCCAGTACGAAGACGTGCCGACTGGCAGTCAGAGCTGTACCGCGGCGTCATCCATCGGCATCTATCTGCCTGGGACGGCATTCGCCGCTGCGCCGTCACCAGTGACCGTCAGTACCGACATTGCGCCGTGCGGTGGCATCGTTTACGTGTCCCCCGTCCAGGCCGGCACCGTGCCCCCATGAGAGTCTCTGCCAAGGCCGACTATGCGGTGAGAGCTGTGATCGAGCTGGCGGCCGCGGGCGATTGCGGCCCAGTCACCGCCGAACATATTTCCAGCATCCAGGACATCCCGCTGAAATTCCTCCACAACATCCTGGCAGAGCTCAAGCGCGACGGTATCGTCAACAGCCACCGCGGCGCGGCTGGGGGCTTCGTGCTGGCAAGGGACCCGGCGCAGATCTCCCTGGGGGACATCATCCGGGTAGCGGAAGGCGGACCGCTAGCCCGGGTCGGCGACTACCGTCCAGACGAGCTGGCGTATACCGGCCACACCGCGCCGCTCCGCGATGTCTGGGTGGCGGTGCGGGTCGGCATCCGCGACGTGCTCGATGAGGTAACCGTGGCCGACATCTGCTCCGGGCACCTGCCCGACGTGGTCCACCAACTGCTGGCGCGTCCGGACGCCTGGTTGCCCAGGGTGAAGCTGATTCCTGGTAAAGCCCCGCGAGCCGGCGTGCCGGGTCCCCGAGGGAAGTCTGGGGCAACGCCACCTAGCTGGGAATCTTCCGAAGCTGACGGCGGGTGATCGGCGCGCGAGCCACCTCGCGACCGGAGAGAGCGCAGGCGCGGGTTGGATCCCGCTAGCGCCCGGCGGAGGAAGGCTCGAAGCGAAAAATGCGGGTCGCCACTACCAAGACCGCAACCCCGACTCCGATCAGAACCAGGATGTCCGGGGCGACGGCGCCCAGAGATTGGGCTTGGGCCATCAGCCCGCGCAGCCCGTCGGCGAAGTACTTGAGAGGCATGATCACGGCCAGCTCGCGGAGCCACGCCGGGGCACCCGAGACTGGGTAGAAGATCCCTGCGATGAACAACTGCGGCAGGGTGACCAGGTTCATCAGCACGACCGCGGACTGTTCACGACTGGCGATCCCGGCGATCAGGAACCCGCCTCCCAGGAAGCAGAGCGCTCCGATCAGAAGCATCAGCAAGACGAGTGCCGGCGAAGGGCCAACACCCACTCCGTACATGAGGTGTCCCACTCCTAGCAGAACCACCACCTGGACTGCCACGAGAACCAACTGTGAGAGGACGCTGCTGGCGAGGAAAGCCCAGACCGGGATGGGGGTCGCCCGGACCCGCCGGAGGGTGCCGCGCTCGCGGTCCCCTACCAGCCGAATGCCCGCGCTCAGTCCCGCGGTGAGGACCGCGTAAGCGAGGATGCCGGGGGTCAGGAAGTCAATGTAGTTGGCGTTGGCAAGCGACCCGGCGCTCACTCCACCTTTGGGATGTAACTGGGCCACGCTGGGAATCACGGCCGGCGCGGTGTGGAGCAGCTCCTGGTTGAGGCCGTAGAGAGCCCCCTCGGCCGCTGCCGCGAAGGCAGCGTTTTCCGTGATGTTCCCGGCATTCTCTTCGATCTTCGCCAGGAGCGGCGAGCTCGTGCCCGTGATCACCAGGGCAAAGTCGGCCGTGTTGTCGAGCACCTGCCGGCGGGCGATGGCGGCTGACACTACCCGGACTTTGAAAGAGCTGTGGGGCAAGGCTTGCGTGAGGACCGCCGCGTCGGCGGCAGGAGCCACGATGTCGACGTTGGTCCGACTGGTCTGGAAGAGGCCCCCGAAGATGACGATCAAAAGCAGGGGCACCAGGACGTTGAACACCATCACCTGGCGGTTGCGGGCCAGGAGCCTGAGATTGGCCCTGGTCAGGGCGACCAGGGGCAGCCACGGCGAATTGCTGCGGAAGGTCGCCAGCGCCTGGGACTGCGGTTGGCGATCCTCAGTCACTGCTTCGCCTCATTCCCGATGCGGCGACCGGTGCGTGCCAGAAAGACATCCTCCAGGCTGGGTGGTCGCACCGAAACGTCCCGCAGGGCACTCTCGCCGAGCCGCTGGTTGAGTGCGGCGAGGATGACCCCCACCTCCTTCCCCTGGAGCTCCCAGCGGCCGTCGGAATACTCGGCCCGCAACACCCCCGGGGTCGCTTCCAGCTTGGCGTCTTGGCCGGCCGCGATGCTGATGCTCGCTGCCGCTCCGAGCTCGGCGATCAAGGTGGTCGGCGCGCCCTCAGCAACGACCTTGCCGCCATCGATTATGTACACCCACTCGGCCAGTCGCTCCGCCTCTTCGATGTAGTGAGTTGTGAGTAGCACGGTTCGGCCTTGGCGATGGAGGCCCTCGATCATGGCCCAGGTCTGGCGACGGCTCAGGGGGTCGAGGCCAGTGGTGGGCTCGTCGAGGATCACCAGCTCCGGCTCGTTGCAGAGGGTCAGGGCCAATTGGAGCCGTCGCTTCTGACCGCCAGATAAGCGCTCGGTGCGTCGTTCGGCGACATCCTCGAGGTCCACCAGCGCCAGCAGTGCCGTGGGGTCAGCCTCCCACCCGTAGAGCCGCCCGAAGAGGACTAGGGTCTCGGCGCAGGTGAGGTCCGCGAATAGAGCGCCCTCCTGCAACTGCACGCCCACCCGGCTGCGGGCCTTTTCCGGCGCCTGGCCAAGGACCACCACCTCCCCCGCGTCCGGGCGGCGCAACCCTTCGATGATCTCCATCGTGGTCGTCTTGCCAGCGCCATTAGGGCCCAGGAGCGCCACGATCTGGCCCCTCTGGATCTCCAGATCGATGCCGCGCACCGCTTCGACCGACCCGTAGTTCTTGCGCAGGCCGCGCACCGAAACCGCTGATCCGTTCGCCGTAGCAACCGGACCGCCTCGACCGTCTGGAATCTTCCAGCTCCTCCATCTGAGCTAAGCCTTCGGCGGCGGATCGTCGCTCAGGGTAGCAGTCGCCGAGAGACGGTCAGGTACCAGGCCCGGTCGACTGGATCGTCGGCGCTTGGTATAGCTCCCCTCCTCGTTCCGAGCTTCCGTCGACACTTCTCGCCCCGGAAATTCGCCAGCCGGAATGGGTGCGCCGTCTGGTGACGGTCGAGTTGGAGGTCGGGGTGATCCCGAGCATACTTGCGGCCAACTTCGCCCTGATCCGCCGCAAGGCGACCTCAGCCACCTAGCTCAGCGTGATTCGGAACTTTTCAATCAGCCAGGCTCTCGCCGGCACCGGACTTCTGCGTCGCAGCCGGGCCAGGTGCCGCCGTCGTGGTTGAATGGGAAGGTCGGGCGCCGACACCTGGCGGGCTTGAGGTGGGCGCGTCCTCGGCCAGTTGATCTAGGGTACCTTCCAGGTGTTGAGAGCGATTCGGCATCGGCTGCGGCAGTGGTTTCCGATACGCGTCGCTGCCCGTTATCTCAATCGCAGCGGCCCCAACCTGGCGACCCTGGTCGCCTGGAACATGCTCTTCTCATTCTTCCCAATCATGGTCCTGGCGGCCACCCTGGCCGGGCTGATTCCTCACCGCGGTGCCGGCCTCGGCGAGGGACTGACGAAAGCGATCGCCACCGCTCTCCCCGGCGGCAAGGGAGCGGCCGTGGTCAAAGCGCTGGACGCCTTCCATCACCACTCGGGGCTTCTGGCGATCGTGGGGGTCGTGGGACTACTTTGGGGCGGATCCTCTCTCTTTGGAGCGATGGACCAGGCCTTCGCCAGCCTGAGCGAGACCCACACCAGGTCCTTCATCCCCCAGAAGCTGATGTCCTTTGGGATGATCGTGCTCTTCGCCGGCCTCGTCATGCCGGTCGTGCTCAGCTCCAGCTTTCTCGCCGTGGTCAAGTCGTTTCCGGGTATTCCGACAGTGCTGAGCCACGGCCCGGTCGGGCTAATTCTCCAGATCTTCCTTTCGATTGTGGTTGGCACGATCCTCTTCTGCGCTATCTATTTCCTGGTGCCCCAGACGCGCCGCGCGCCCCATGCGGTCCTCCCCGGAGCGCTCACGGCTGCGGTCCTATTCGAGGCCCTGAGCCTGCTGTTTCCGCTCTACTTCAAGCTCGCGCACGGCTTCAGCACCTACGGCACTACCTTCAGCCTCTTCTTTCTGATCCTGACCTACGTCTTCTTTCTCTCCCAGATCACGGTCGTGGGATTCGCGGTGGTCATGGAGGGGGAGCCGCCCGAACCCCAGGCTGGAGATCCGGCGCCGACCCCGGCGGTCCGCTATGCGCGACTCTGAGCTGGAGTAGACCCGCTTAGGAGACGTTCTGCACCGCAACACTGCCGCCGCTGGCTGCCTCGGAGTGGGACTGCGGCCGGCTATTCGCCACCACCCAAGCAGAAGAGGGCCAGCACGGCGATCCCGGTCGCCTGACCGACGAGCCAGATCCCCGTCACGTGGAAGGGCACCATGTAGGCGATTTGGCAGACGATTCCGAGAGTCAAGCCAGAGATGACCAGGCCCTTGCCACCGCACCGGCGACGGAACATGAGCAGGCCTCCCGCCAGGCTAAGGATTGCCCCGACGACCAGGCCGGCATCGCAATCGAGCGCCAGGTTGCCCGTAGCGGATTGGAGGGCCCACCAGTGATACTGCGAGAGGGTCGTGGCCATCTCCGACAGCGAAATCGACTGACCGATCAAAGCCAGCAACGACCAGACCGCAAACATCAGTCCGATACTCGGTGCGTCAAAGCTCAGTGCGAGCGGCGGATGCTCGGAAAAGGGGGGCCGTACCAGCCAGTTGCGCTTCTCCTGGGACCTCCACGAGTCGCCCCCACCAGTGAGCATGGCGATCATTGCAGACTATGACTCCCCTGATGGCTCAATGACGCTAGCACGGGTTTCGCCCAGACGGCCCCGATCGTCTGCAACTTAACTCCGGATATCGAACCGGCGGATGCGTCACTCAGCTGAGAGTTGCCGGCTCCCAGAGCCCCGCTCGGTACAGGCGACCTGGCAACTCCCGGCCCAGAGTCTCCTCCAGCCGCTGAGCCACGCTGCAAAGCTGCTCCAAGTCGACCGCCACCCTCGCCCCCACACGCTGCAGCAAATACAGAAGGTCCTCGCTACAGACGTTGCCGGTGGCCCGAGGTGCGAAGGGGCACCCACCGATGCCACCCACCGACCCCTCGAACCGGCGCACCCCGGCCCGATATCCGGCGAGGGCGTTGGCCAACCCCATGCCCCGCGTGTCGTGGAGGTGGAGGGCGAGCCGCGGGAGCGGGACCCGCGCCGCCACAAGAGCCACTAGACGAGCTACCTGGCTGGGATCGGCGACCCCGATGGTGTCGGCAATGCTGATCTCAGCTGCACCCAATCCAATTAGCTCAGCGGCCAAGTCCACGACAACCTGCGGATTAACCCGGCCCTCGTCGGGGCAGCCAAAGGCGACGCTCAGGCTGGCGTCCCACTGCCAGCCGGCACTGCCCGCCTCCTGGGCCAGCCCGCCGATCTCGGCAACCGTCGACCTGACCGATTGGTTGAGGTTGCGCCGATTGAAGGCCTCGGTCGCCGCGACGTTGACGATCACGCGCCGCGCCCCTGCCCGCAAGGCCCGGTCCAGCCCCTTGCGGTTGGGCACCAGCACCCGCACCCGGTCCAGCACCTCGGGCCCGAGCTCCGCTATCAGCTCGGCCATCAAGGTCTCGGCATCAGCCAGCTTGGGCACCCACTTGAGGGAGACGAAGGAGGTCGCCTCGACCAGGTCCACCCGGCTGTCGAGCGCACCTCGGATCAGCTCCAACTTGCGCTCGGTGGGCAGCTCTTCGGGGAGGTTCTGGAGTCCATCACGGGGCCCCACCTCGGTGAAGTAGATGCGCTCCGAGCCGACGGGGTCAGAGCTCATTTGGCCCGGAGTCTACCCCGATGCTTTAGCTGACTTAGGCCGGCCAGTGCCGGGAACGCGACGGGAATGGCGGCTGTCAAGGGAGCGGTCACCGACGCGCTGAGGTCAGCCCGGCGGGCCCGGAACGCGGCTACTTTGGTGCGGCTGAGGCAGGTGGAGGAGCAGAACCGCCGAGAGCCGTTCTTCGAGGTGTCGATGAAGGCCCGGTCGCAGTGCGCGGAGCCGCAGATTCCCAGCCGGGCCCCGCCCGGAGATCCGATCACCACCGCCAGAGCCATCACGCACATGGCGCCCCGGGCGACGGCCCGGCCGGCTTCTTTGTCTTGGCTGTGGAAATGGAGGTGCCACTTCTCGCCGTCATGACGGGCCAGCTGGGGGGCCACCCCGTATCGGGTGAGCAGAGAGTTGACGAGGGCCGCAGCCAGGTCCTGCCGGCTCTGGGCCATCAGCTGGAAGACCAAGCGCAACTCGGCGGCCAGCAGGATCAGCTCTTCCCCGGCCCGTCCCTTCAAAGTGACTGGTAGCCCGGAGATCTTGGCCTCCACCTCCCGCGCCAGCCCTCGCCGGGCCGCCGGCCCCTGAGGCAACTCCAATCTTCGACCGCGGGACCAGCCCGGGCTCAGTCGGTTGACCAGCTCAACCGCCGACTCCACACCTCGATCGGCGTAACTCTCGAACTTCATTTTGATCGGTACCGAATCCATGGTACGCTGTTACAGTCAACGACGGTATCACTAGTTACACCGAGGAGGCAAGCCATGTTCGAGGGATCTTTACACCTCCTCGTCAAGGATCACGAGCGCGAACTCCAAGACGCAGCCCGCAGGGACCGACCCGGGCGGCAGTGGATGCGCCAATCTGACGAGCGGCGCCAGCGGCGCGCGGATGCGGCGCGAAGGATTCTCAGCGGCACCAACCGCCGGGGCTGAACCCCGCCCGCCCGCCTTGGCCGTTCCCGCGGCGGAGACTGCCAGGGGCCGGGGTCGATGCGGCAGGTTCGCTTCGGAGAGGTCGCGGCTACCCAGCGATGCTTCACGCCATCGGGTCCTTTAGGTGGGCTCTGGTCAGGGCTGAAATCGGAGCCGATCGCCCGGCGGAGGAGCTCGGCCATGCAATCATGGCGGCAGTGCAACCTCCCGGGAGCCGACTCCAGGTCGGCAGTCCTCACCTTGCGGGCGGCTGGTGCGTTACCCTCCGGACCACCCTCCCTGGACCGGAGAACCTCATTTGACCACTGCCTATAATTCGACCCGCATGGACGACAAATTGACGGTCGACCTGCTCGAGCGGGTCGGCAATCTTTTCACGTCAAGCCTCGACCTAAAAGTCAATATCGACTTTACCCTGCGGGCACTCTCGCAGCTGGTGGCGTGCGACGGGGCTACCGTCTTCCTGCTCGATGAGGACGAGACCCGCCTGACGGCCATGGTCACCTTCCCCTACACCGAGCAGGTGGGCAGCGTCGCGTCCTTCGGGCCGGGCGAAGGAATCGTGGGCTGGGCGGTGGCGGAGCGCAAGGCGGTGCGGGTCGACGACGCCACTCTGGACCCGCGCTTCAAGGCCTTGTCGGCGGCCCACGCGCCCCGCAGCTCGCTAGTGATGCCGTTGGAATCTCCNNCATCGACAACGCGGCCCTGCACGCGGCCGTGCAGCGCCAGCTGCAGGAGATTGCCCTCCAGAAACACGAGCTGGAGGTGGCCAACGCACAGATTCGGGAAAACAGTCGACTGAAGAGCGAGTTCTTGGCCAATATGAGCCA
>PKXR01000133.1:0-3440 GCA_003133485.1 Candidatus Dormiibacterota bacterium | reverse complement strand
TGGTCAACGACGTGCTCGACCTGAGCAAGATTGAGGCCGGGCGGCTGGAGTTGCAGTACGAGGAATTTCTCTTGGAGGATTGCATTTCCGAGGTGCTCACCGTGGTTCGCCCGCTCGCCGAGCGGAGCGGCGTGACCCTCAATGTGGAGATCGAGAACGACNNTCAAGTTCACGCCGGAGGGCGGCCAAGCGACCATCAGGGCCAAGGCTCGTCCGCGGGCGGGACAGCTGGTGTTGCAGGTCAAGGACAGCGGGATCGGCATCGATCCGCAGCACCACGATCAGATCTTCAGCGAATTCTTCCAGGTGCAGGCGTCGGATGACCGTCAGTTCGAGGGAACCGGGCTGGGGCTGGCCTTGGTGCGGCGGCTGGTCGGACTCCATGGCGGAACCATCAAGGTTGACAGTCAGCTAGACCGCGGCACCACCATGACGGTTACCCTGCCCCTGCACGGACTGCGCCCAGACGGCCAAATGCGTAATCGAATCCTTGTAATCGAAGACAATCCCAGTAGCCTAGAGCTCTCAACCCTGGTGCTTCGAGGTCAAGGCTTCAAGGTGGACACCGCCACGGACGGCAAGCAGGGACTGCAAAAGGCCAAGTCGCACTCGTACGACCTGATCCTGATGGATATTCAATTGCCCGGCATCGACGGACTCACCGTGACCCGCCTGCTCAAGGCGGATCCTCGTACCGCCCAAACCCCGATAGTGGCGCTCAGCGCCAGGGCCATGGTTGGCGACGAGAAGGAAGCTATGGAGGCAGGTTGCTCCGGTTACATCACTAAGCCGATCGAGGTGAAGAACTTCGTGACCACGGTCACTGAATACCTGGAGGCACAGGGTGCATGAGCGGCGGTAACAAGACCATCCTGCTGGTGGAGGACGATCAGGCCACCCGCGATATCGTCAGGCTCGCCTGCGAGCCGCAGCACTACACCGTAGTGGAGACGGGAACTGGCCTGGAAGGGCTGGACATGGCCCAGCAGACCTCGCCCGACCTGATCATTCTCGATATCAACCTACCCGGCATGAGCGGGCTCGACGTCTGCCGCAAGCTGCGGGCCGACGGGTACAAGGTGCCGATCATCATGCTCACCGCCAAGAGCGACACCATCGACGTGGTGGTGGGGCTGGAGCTCGGCGCTGACGACTACGTGGTCAAGCCTTTCGAGGTCCGCGAGCTGGTTGCTCGGGTGGGAGCCCATCTGCGCCGTTCCGATGTCGCCCCGACCGACCAGCTCAAGGAGCGATTCGAGTTCCCCGGTCTGACCATCGACCTGCGCCGCCGCCAGGTTTACCGGGATGGCGAGGAGATTCAGCTGACCCTGACCGAGTTCAACCTGCTGGCACTTCTAGCCAGTCGCCCCGGCCAGGTGATGAGCCGGGCCGAACTGCTGCGCCGGGTCTGGGGGTATGAGGTGGAGATCGAGACCCGCACGGTGGATGCGCACGTGTACCGGTTGCGGCGCAAGATCGAGCCCTCGGCGGACCGTCCCTCCTACATCCACTCGGTGCCAGGGATCGGCTACCGCTTCGCCGGCTAGGCCCTAGCCCCGCCTGCGGCGGCGAGCAGCTCAGTAGATGAAGCCGACGAAGTAACCGACGGTCGGGCTGATGGTCCTGGTGTCCTCGACCCCCAGCCCATCGACATTCATCTCGGTCTGCTCCCAGCTGCCGTTAGACAGAACATTGGTGACGAAGGCGACGTGGCCGTCGTAGCCGTTGTCGAACACCGCGATCGCGCCGACCACCGGTACCTGACCCTCTGGTTCACCGTAGGTTTGGGCATTGGTCCACCAATTGATGGCATTGCCTGCCCACGGGATGTAGCGCTGGCTGGCCACCCAATAGGTGCACTCGCCCCAGGGGAAGGGGTCGTCCGCTGCCGGCGTGCTGGGGGTCACCTCGGGAACTCCCACCTGTACCGGCATGAAGTCCTGCGCAGGTAGGGAGGTCGGGGAAGCCGCGCTGGGCAAGAGCACAAAGCTGTTGGGGGCCAGCGTCGTGCTCGAAGTCAGAGCGTTGTAGTTGAGCACCACCCCGGGGCTGACCCTAAACCTGGCGGCGAACGAACTCAGGGTCTCGCCCGCCAGGACCCTCACCAGCACCGTCGCGCCAGCCGGGGGGATCAGCAGGTCCTGGCCCGCCTGGATGGTGGAGGCGTCGGTGAGGCGGTTGCTCCAGGCCAGTTCTTCGGGGGTGGTCTGGTATTTGGCCGCCAGCGTGGCCAGAGTCGCCCCCGGCTGGACACTAACCACTGGGGCCGGCGCCACCTGGATGGTTCCGGGGACGGCGGCGGGCTTGTCGTAGTACTGGCCGGCCTGGGCGGACGAGGGGGTCGGCCAGAATGATGCCGAAGTGGAGACAGTCTGGATACCGTTGCGGGACGCAGAGATCCAACCGGCGAGCAGAAGACCGCAGGCGGCAAGGATCACGGCGACATGAGTAAGACGACTATCAGGACCCGGCAGGTGCTTCTCCCCCAGCTGCCTTCGGCCGACGAATATCGATCAGTGGCGCCCTCACTCCCTCAAGCAGCGCGCCTGCGCCTCGACCCTAGCAGAGCGGCCGACCCCTGTCAAAGTAACCTGAGTTAGACCGACTTGGAGCTCCAGTCCGGTCGAGCTGTCGCGAGGAAGGTACTGCCAGGTCCGGTACTCCAACAAGCCCGCCGCTTCCCTCTCTTATACGCTGATTGATTTAGGACCCCGACTATCCTGAGAGCCGAGATGACGTTCAATTACGACTGCGTGGGCACGAGCTACAGCGCGGCGCCCCAGGTGCTGGATCGATCGCGGCATGAGGCGTACGCTGAGGCGGTCGGGGCATCGACCGGAACGGTCGACGGTTTCAGCCGGCCGCTGGCCTGCTTCGCCGCCGTGTACTTGCTCTGGCCAGTAGTCCCGCAGCTGTTCCGTGACCCCTCGGTCGGCCTCGACGTCGAGCACCTGCTGCACGGCGAGCAGGAGTTCTCCTTCGAGCGGCCGCTGGCCTTCGACGAGACGATCACCCCGGTCGGAGTCATCGCCCGAGTCGACCGGCGTCGCGGCATGGTTTTCTTGGACTTCCGCTGCGACGGGCGGGACCACGGTGGACAGGTGGTGGCGCACTCCCGGAGCCTCTTCGTGGTGAAGGAGGCCGGATGAGTAACTCCAGCGCGTCAGGCCGGTTCCCTCCCAGGGCGGGCGAGCAGCTTCCCGAGCGGCGTCGGGTGATGACCGAGCAGGTGATCTCCGCTTACGCGGAGGCTTCAGGGGACCACAACCCGATCCATCTCGACCGCGGGTACGCCCAGCGGGCGGGGCTGCCCGCCACCATCGCCCACGGCCTTCTCACTCTGGGAACGGCTTGCGCCGAGATCGAGAGCTGGGCGGAAGAGGAGGCTTGGGTGTCTCGAGTCTCCTGCCGGTTTTCGGCTCCGGTCCCCGTCGGCGAGG
>PKXR01000152.1 GCA_003133485.1 Candidatus Dormiibacterota bacterium | reverse complement strand
GGTTACCGGCTCGCGCCAGTCGCCGACCGGCTCCCCCGCCAGTTCCACGGCGCCACCCTGGATCAGCCTCGCCGCCTCACTCTTGGATTTGGCCAGGCCGGCCGCGACTAGCAATTCGCGGATGTCCCACCTGCTCGGCACCGGGACCGCGACCTCAGGAATCTTGCTTGGCAGGTCGTGGTCCCGGTGGACTCTGAAGAACTCTTCGCGGGCGTCAGTCGCCAGGGCCGGAGCGTGCAACAGGGAGACCAGCCGTTCCGCCAGGTCAGCTTTGGCGTCGCGAGGATTGAGCGAGCCATCCTGAAGANNCGAGCACGTTGCCCAGCGACTTGCTCATCTTCTTCTCGCCGTCGAGCCCTTCCAGAAGCGGCACGGTGACAATATCCTGCGGTGGCTGCCCATAGGCCACCTGCACATCTCGGCCTCGCATCAGATTGAATAGCTGGTCGCTGCCACCCAACTCCACGTCGGCGTTGATCGCCACCGAGTCATAGCCCTGGAGCAGCGGATAAAAGAGCTCGCGTACCCCGATCGGCTGCTCCGCACGCATCCGCTGCTCAAAGTCGCTGCGCTGGAGTAGCTGAGCGACCGTGGCGGTGTTGGCCAGCCGCAGCACCGCCACCAGGTCAAACGGGTCATACCACTCGCTCTGTCGGCGCACCTCGGCCTGCTCCGGGTCGATCACGCAGAAGAGCTGATCCAGATAGGTCTTCGCATTCGCCTCCACCTCATCCACGGTGAGCTGGGGTCGAGTTGCCGAGCGTCCGCTCGGATCGCCGATCCGGGCGGTGAAGTCGCCGATCACCAACACCGGCAGGTGACCAGCTTGCTGCCAACTACGCAATAGACGCATTGGCACCAGATGCCCAAGGTGGATGTCGGGCGCGCTCGGGTCGATTCCGAATTTGATCCGCAGGGGCTCCCCGCGGTTGAGCCGCTCCGAGAGATGCTGTCGGCTCTCGCAGTGGACGACACCGCGCAGCAATCTCTCGGCTGTGGTCACAGCCGGAGAGCCTACCTTGCCGGAGCTGGACCCTGGGTCAGCGGCGGTCGTGGAGATCAGTAGCCGTAGCGGTGAATGGCCTGGGGCCGCACCGGGATTGTCACCCGTTCCTCCCCGGGGCCACGCCATTCGGCGGGGTACTTCTCCAGCCCTGTGTACTTCACGCCTGGGCAGTGGTACGGTGAACGGGTAGGTTCCGGCCCGACGGAGGTATCAACTATGCGAACCGTCTGGAGCTTCCTGAGGCAAACTCGGGCGGAGTGATTGGCCCTCCGGGGCCGGAGTAAGGCGGATACCTAGTCGTGTCCGCTCACCGGGTCTAGGCCCCGGGGAGGGGCGTCTCACCACCTGAAATTTGTCCCGGCTTATCCGCCGGGACTGGTGCTAAGGCACCTGCTAAACAACAGAGCGAGCCCTTTGGGGCTCGCTCTTCTGATGTGGGATGTTCGCGTAGAAGCGCGTTGGCTGGTGCCACCGCGAATCTCAACGGAGAATGATCTCGCACACCAACCCGCGGAGTCACCAGAACTCGGAGCCGTTCACTCCCTCCTGCCTCGAACCAGATCGAGCTGGCCCCCGGTTGGCAAAGATCCGCGCCATTGCATGCGAGATCGATGCGGAGCGCCCGGCAGAGCAACGCCGGCCCGGGCAAATCGGCCCTCTCGGTACCGATGCAGTTGACCGCACCCCGCACCAGGACCGCCTGGGGCTCGCCATCCTGCCCGGTCACCACGTTGAAGCAGTGGTGCATTCCATAGACGAAGTAGACGTAGGCCATCCCGGCAACCCCGAACATCGCCGAGTTACGGGCGGTCCGGCCCCGGAAGGCGTGGGAGGCCGGGTCGGCACCGCCCAGATACGCCTCGGTCTCGGAGATCTGCACCCGTATCTCCCGGCCTCCGAGACGGCGCACCATCCAGCACCCCAGTAGCTCCCGGGCGACCAGCGGGCTGGGCCGGGCAAAAAACTCCCGGGGCAGCGGCGCCGGAGGGGTCTCTGCGACAGCCACGCCTGCGGGAGGATGCCGGGGCATCGTTAGCGGAGAGCGGCCACCACGGCGGTCTGACCTCGCCGCCAGACCACCCCCGCCTCGGAGAAGCTGGCCGCGCTGAGCTTCTCCAAGTGCCACTCGGCGGCCGGAGTGAACTCGGCAGGATGGAGTGTCCCGCCAAACCGCCGGTTGCGTTCCAGCAGCAGCTTTGTGAACTGCGGGGTCTGCGCGACTCGTTCCCACCACGCCTCCCATTCCTCGCCAGTACCTTGTGAAACCGGGCTGAGGTCGGCCGCCGCCCGGTCCAGATTGGGGGTGGAGAGCATGGGAAAGTGATCGGCATCGGCGAAGAGGCCGCCGGGACGGAGCAGGGAAAAGACGCTCTGATACGCCGCCGCCAGCCGATCCGGCTCCAGCCAGTGCAGCGCGGTCGCTGTGACCACCGCGTCAAACGTTCCCAGCGATGCAGGCCACGCGGGAGCCCGCAGGTCGACCTCGGTTAGGGAGACCCGCTCATCGCCTTCGAAGACCCCGGCCGCGATCCGCAGGAGCAAGGGGTCGATGTCGGCCCCCACCACCTGGGCCAACGGGAACCTCCTCAAGATCCTGCTGGTGATCGATCCGCAGCCGCAGGCCAGGTCCAGGACTCTGGGCGGAGAGTCGCCGGCGACTGCCCCAACCAGCGCCACCAGCACCGAGAACCGTTCCTCGCGGTCGGGCAGGAAGCGCTCCTGCTGCCGGTCCCAGCTGTCCTGCCAGGCCTCCCAGAAGGAGCGGTTCTCAGCCGGATGACCGTGACTCATTTGGACCCCAATCGGACCGCTGCCCCGACGGCACCCAGCGCAGCCAGGACCTGAGCGCGCAATTCCTCACCCTGGCGGTGGGTGAGGGTCTTCTGCGGGTGGCGGAACACCAGCCGGAAGGTCCAACCCTTTGTTCCCGGCGGGAGCTGACTACCTCGGTACTGGTCCACGAGTCGGATCTCCTCCAGCTCGCCCACCTCGGCCCCGTGGACGGCGGCCAGCGCCGACCCCAGCTCGGCCCGCGCGGGAACTGTCACGGCGAGATCAAGCGAAAGCGGCGGGCTCTTGGCCAAGCTAATTCCCCTGCCGGGCCGACCGCCGTCGACCAGCCACCCATCTACTCTCAGCTCGGCCGCGACGGTCGATCCGCGCAGCTCGGATTCCAAGTCGGCGCCGAACTCCACCTCCCCCACCACCCCCCGCAATTCGCCCTCGACCCAGACCCCGGTGCAGCGGTGAGGATGGTATCCCGGATGGGAGCCCGGCCGGAACGCTACGTCTCGGAGGCCCACCCTCTCCCCCAACGCCTGGACCAGCTGGAGCAGGTGGTCCAGCGCTTCGGTCACCCCGCGAGCCGCCGTCCCCGCCGCGTGGTCGACCAGCGCCAGGACCTCCGGCTCCTGGGGGCGCGTAGCTCGATCACTGGCTGGCCAGAAGACCCGGCCCCACTCGAAGAGCTGGGTTCGCTCCCGTCCTCTCGATTGATTCATCCGGCAGGCATCCAGGAGCATCGGCAGGCAGCTGACCCGGAGGTCGCCCAGCTGGGAAGACAAGGGATTACGGATTCGGAGGGGACTTACACCCTCGCCCAGTCCCCGCAGCGGGCTAACTCGGTCCTGGCTCACCAAGCTTGTGGTGAGCGCCTCCGTAAAGCCCGCGCCCAGGCAGATCTCGCCGGCCAGGCGAGCCGCACTGACTAGCCCGGGGTGCCCACTGGGCGGCGTCCGCTGCGCTGGCAGGGTCGGCGGCACCAGGTCGTACCCCAGGATCCGGCCCACCTCCTCGGTGACATCCGCAGGGATCCCAACATCGGTCCGGACCTCCGGGGGCACAACTTGCAGCTGCTCGCCGAAGACTGCCACCTGGAATTCCAGCCGACGCAGCGCCCCGGCTGCCTCCTCAGGGCCGACCTCCAATCCCAGCAGTCCCGAGATGGTCCGGGATGACACCTGGATCGGCTCGCCCGGACGGGGAACCG
Organism: Candidatus Dormiibacterota bacterium; assembly: GCA_003133485.1. The sequence goes on along the minus strand of PKXR01000152.1, from coordinate 3,344 downwards.
CACCGGCCACGNNAGATGGGTGAAGCGCCGAGCGGCGACCGGGACCAGGGCCGCCGCCAGGGACCGCTCGTAGCGCGAGGAGGCCTCGGTCCGGATCCCCAGCCGACGGGTAGTTGTCCGGATCGATACCCAGTTAAAGTTGGCGACCTCGAGCACCACCCGGGTGGTGGTCGCCCGCACGGCGGTCTCGCTGCCCCCGATCACCCCAGCGAGGGCTACCGGCTGATCGCCCGAGGTGATCACCAGCGCCTCCTCGTCGAGCCGCCGCACGACCCCATCAAGACAGGGCAACACCTCCTCTCCCCGTCCGCGTCGCACTCCGATCTGGACTAGACCGGGAGCCCCAGGCATCCGGTCCAGGTCGAAGGTGTGAACCGGCTGGCCGAGCTCCAGCATTACATAGTTGGCGAGATCCACGACTGCGGAAATGGACCGGCTGCCGACCGCCATCAGCCGTCGCTGCAGCCAGAGCGGAGTCGCTCCTGATCCCAGCTCATCGATGCACTCGGCGAGGTAGATGGGACAGTCGGAATTGGCCTCGATCCGAACCTGGACCGCTTCCTCTGCCGGGGGGCCTGCCCGGCGGGGATCGCCCACGACCGGATCCGTAAGGGGGCGGTCGAGCACCGCCGCCAATTCCCGGGCCACCCCCCAATGGGACAGGCAATCCGCCCGGTTGCTCAGGATTTCCAGCTCGTAGACGGTGTCGTGGGGGAAAAGCCGGCTGAGCGGCTGGCCCGGCACCGCCTCGCTCGGCGGCAGGAGCAGCACTCCATCGTGGTCCTGGCCCAGCCCCAGCTCGTCGGGGGCGCAGATCATGCCATTGCTGAGCGCGCCCCGGATCCTGCGTTGCTCCAGCTGCAGCCCACCTGGGAGCACCGCCCCCGGTCGCGCCCAGGCCACCACCGCTCCCAGGGTGAGGTTCTGAGCACCACAGACGACCTCCAGCGGCTCCTCGCCTGGGACCCGGACCTTAGTCATCCAGAGGTGGTCGCTGCCCTCCATCCTCCCCAGCTCAACCACTTCGGCCACGACCACTTGGTCCAGTCCCTGAGCGAATTCGGCGACCCGCTCAACCTCGGTACCACTCAAGGTCAGTAGCTCAGCGATCCGGCTCGAGGTGAGCCCTTCGAGATCGACGAAGTCGCCTAGCCACTCCTGGCTCACGCGCATCTAGAAGTTCTCCAGGAGGCGGACATCGTTCTCATAGAGGTCGCGAACATCCTCAAGGCCGTACTTCAACGCCGCGATCCGGTCCGGACCCATCCCGAAGGCGAACCCGCTGTAGCGGTCGGGGTCGACCCCGCAGGCGCGCAGCACCCGGGGGTTGACCATGCCGCACCCGCCCCACTCGNNCGGCGTTGCGCAACACTGTGGGATGGACCATCCCCGCACCAAGGATCTCGATCCACCCCTTGCCGTGACAGCTCCGGCACCCCCTGCCGTCGCAGAACCAACAGGAGACGTCGGCCTCCAAGCTCGGCTCGGTGAAGGAGAAGTAACTGGCCCGCAACCTGATCCGTCGATCCTTGCCGAAGAGCGCCTGGATGAAGTAGATCAGGGTCCCCTTGAGGTCGCTCAGGGTCACCCCCTCGTCGACGCAGAGTCCCTCCACCTGGAAGAACATCGGGTTGTGGGTGGGATCCGGATTGTCCCGCCGGTAGACCCGGCCTGGGGCCAGGATCCGGTACGGGGGCGGGCCCGCCATCATGGTCCTGAGCTGGACCGGCGAGGTGTGAGTGCGCAGCAGCCAGCCGCCCGGACCGTCGAGGTAGAAGGTGTCGTGGGTGTCGCGGGCGGGATGCTCGGGGGGCAGGTTCAGCAGCTCGAAATTGAACTGGTCGTCCTCAACCTCTGGACCGCCCACTGACTGGTACCCGAGAGCGGCCCCGATGTCCTCGATCTGTCGCACCAGCCGCCCGACCGGATGCTGGTGGCCGCGCGGCAGCGGCTGGCGGGGATAGCTGAGGTCCAGCCACTGCCCCGCGTTGGCCGCCTCCCGCTGGACCAGCTGGAACTCCCCGAGGCGGCGTTCAAGGGCCGTCTCGGTGCCCTGCTTGGTGGCGTTGAAGGCGCGCCCCAGGGCGGCTCGCTGCTCTGCGGGGGCCCGGGCTACTGCCTGCGCCCCGGCGGTGATCAGTCCGCCGTGGCGGCCCAAGTACTTGCGGCGTGCCAGCTCCAGCTGGTCCAGGTCCACCGCCCCGGCGATCTCCTCCTGGGCCTGCTCGCCAAGTGCCTGGAGGTCGCCCTCAGTCACTGGTCGGGCGCGGTCTCCCGCACTACCTCAACCAGCCGAGCAAACGCCGCCGGGTCGTGGATCGCCAGCTCCGAGATCTGCTTGCGGGAGAGCTCCACCCCGGAGCGGCTGAGCCCGGCGATGAAGCGGCTGTAGGGGATCCCCGCCTGGCGCGAGGCGGCGTTGATGCGGGCGATCCACAGGCGTCGGAAGTTGCCCTTGCGCTTGCGTCGATCCCGGTACTGGTAGGCCAGCGAGTGCATGACCGCCTCGTTGGCGGGCCGGAATAGGCGATTGTGAGTGCCGGTGAACCCCGAGGCGAGCTCCAGAACCTTCTTGTGCCGCTTCCGCGCGGTTACCCCGCGCTTGACCCGGGCCATCGCTCAGCCCTTCAGATAAGGCGCATTGCGCCTCACCGACTTGGCATCGCCGGTGGTCACCTGGTGCATCGCGGCATAACCCCGCTTGCGCTTGGCGGACTTGTGCTCCAGCATATGCGACTGGAAAGCGCCGCGACGCAGCAGCTTACCCGTCCCCGACAGGCGGAACCGCTTCTGGGTTCCCTTGTGGGTGCGGATCTTCGGCATGGTTGCTGGCCCCTCCTCTGGGTAGCTTCTTTGAGACTGGGTTCAGGATCATGATCATATTGCGCCCCTCCACCAGGGGCGAGCGCTCGATCTGGGCCACGTCCTTGACTTCCTCAGCGAGGCGGTCGAGCAGCGCCCGACCAATCTCCTGATGAACCAGCTCCCGGCCCCGGAACATGATAGTGAGCTTGACCTTGTCGCCCTCCTCGAAGAACCGCTGCATCGCGCGCATCTTCACGTCGTAATCGTGATCGTCGATCATCGGCCNNTGGGCCGGAGCTTCATCTCCTTGAGTCGGATCGCGTTGTGCTCGCGCCGGGCGTCCTTCTCCCGCTTGAGAGCTTCGAACTTGAATCGACCGTAGTCCATCAGCCGACAGACAGGAGGCTGGGCCTGGGGCGCCACCTCTACCAAGTCGAGGCCACGCTCCTGGGCGAGCTGCTGGGCGTCCGGCAGGGAGACGATCCCCAGCGCCTCCTCACTGGTGTCGTCGAAAAGTCGAACCGAAGGTACCCGGATCT
>PKXR01000212.1 GCA_003133485.1 Candidatus Dormiibacterota bacterium | reverse complement strand
CGTCTCGTCCGCTGAAACCAGGCCGGCCCGAGCGCCCGCCTCGATCGTCAGGTTGCAGACCGTCAACCGGCCCTCCATCGACAGCGCCCGGATGGCGCTTCCGCGGTATTCGACCACCCTACCCTGGGCGCCCGACACCCCTACCCGGCCGATGATCGCCAGGGCCATATCCTTGGCGGTAACCCCCACCGGAAGATCACCGTCCACCCGGATCTCCAGGGTCTCGGCGGGAGCCTGCCACAGGCACTGGGTGGCCAGAACCTGTTCCACCTCCGAAGTCCCGATCCCGAAGGCCAGCGCCCCAAACGCCCCGAGGGTGGAGGTGTGAGAGTCGCCGCAGACAATGGTCATACCCGGCTGGATCAAGCCCAGCTCGGGTCCGATCACATGCACGATCCCCTGGCGCCGATGGTGCAGATCCAGCAGGGGCACCTCGGCCGCAGTGCAGTTCTCGGCCAACTGGCGGAGCTGTTCGGCTGCCACAGGGTCCGGGGTGGGCCGACTGCGTTCCCAGGTGGGAACGGTGTGATCCATCACCGCCAAGGTGAGGTCGGCACGGCGGACGACCCGACCATCGGCCCTCAGCCCGGCGAACGCTTGGGGTGAGGTCACTTCATGGATGAGGTGCAGGTCCACGTAGATGAGGGCCCGCGTATCCGGGTCGCCACTGACCGTGTGCGCCTCCCAGATCTTGCGATAGGCGGTCCGGGGGGCGCCCGACGGGTTCTTCTGGTTGATCATGGGCCGGGTTTGCCCTCGAGGTTCATGGTCTATTTGCGGCGCTCGCCACCATTTTCATGCGGTCGGGGAGAGGCAGGCCAGCGAATCGGCGTGGCGGGCCGCCCACTCATAGCTGTCGACCAGTGCCAGCGCCGAGGCCTGGAGGATGTTGGCAGAGCAGCCCACCGTGGTCCAGACCCGCTCGCCGTCGGTGGAGTCGATCCCCACCCGCACGGTGGCCCCGGTACCCTGGTCACCGTCGATGACCCGGACCCGGTAGTCCAGCAATTGCACCGAGGCCAGGCCAGGGAAATGCGGAGCCAGAGCCCGGCGCAGCGCCAGATCAAGCGCCTCCACCGGGCCGGGCGCCTCTGCGGCGGTGTGGACCACTGTGCCGGCCACCATCACCTTGACACTGGCCTGTACGTTCTGAGACGGCTCGGCAGCTCGCGGTTCCGATGTCTGGTGGGCCACCAGCAGCGACTCGAGCAGCGCGAAGGGCGCGGCATCCCCCGGGGTGCCCCGGGTGACCAGCAGCTCGAAGGATGCGTCCGCGTCCTCGAAGGCCCAGCCGGCGGTCTCCAGCTGCTTCAAGCGCTCCACGATGGATCCGCGGGCGTCACGGTCCAGCCCCCCCAAGCCGAGCTCTTGCAACTTGGTTGCGACATTGCTCCGCCCGCTCTGGTCGGAGACCACCGTCCGGGCTTCGTTCCCCACCAAGGCTGGGTCGATGTGCTGGTAGGCGCGCTCGTCTCGAGCTACTGCCTGGGCGTGGAGTCCTCCCTTGTGCAGGAAGGCCGCTGGACCGAGATAAGGACGATGAGGGTCGGGTGCCCGGTTGACCAGCGCGTCGAATAAGCGGGAGACCCCGACCAGCTCCTGCAATCGCTCGGGGCTGAAGACCGGGCGGCCCAACTTCAGCTGGAGGTTGGCGGCGACGACCAGGAGGTCGGCGTTGCCGCAGCGCTCGCCGCTGCCGTTGATTGTGCCCTGGACCATCGTTGCGCCGGCTTCCACCGCGGCCAGGGAGTTGGCCACGGCAACTCCCACGTCGTTGTGGCAGTGGATCCCGAGCGGAACTTCGATTTGCGCCAGCACCGCCTTGGTGACTCGGCCGACCTCCGAGGGAAGCCGGCCGCCGTTGGTGTCGCAGAGGACGACCCAGTTCGCGCCCGCCCGGGCCGCAGTCTCGATCACCGCCAGTGCGTACCCCTCGTCCTGGTCTCGGCCGTCGAAGAAATGCTCGGCGTCGAAGATCACCTCCCGACCCTGAGCGACCGCATAGGCGACGGTGTCCTCCACCATCCGCAGGTTCTCCTCGGCGGTCGTGCCGAGCACGGTCTCCACCTGCCAGCGGGAGGACTTGCCGACTACGGTGAGCACCGGGGCACCCGAGCCCAGGGTCAGCGCGAGTCCGGGGTCGGCTTCAGCCTCAACTCCCGGGCGGCAGGTTGAGCCGAAGGCGGCCAACCGGGCCCGGCCCAGGGGGGCCTTGACGAGCCTCTCGAAGACCGCGGTGTCACGGGGGTTGGCCCCGGGCCAACCCGCCTCGACGTAGTCGACCCCCAGCTGGTCGAGACGGTGGGCGACCTTCAGCTTCTGCTCGATGCTCAACTGCAGGCCGAAGCCCTGCATCCCGTCGCGCAAGGTGGTGTCGTAGAGGGTGACCTGCTCGCTCGGCGGCTGGGCCCTGGCTTCCCTAGTGGTCATGCGGCGGCTCCCACCGGCAGCCGCTCGAGCACCGCCTCAGTGACCGATTCGGTACTTTCGCCGCCGCCTAGGTCGGGGGTGAGACGGCCCTCGGCGATCACCGCTCCGACTGCCTGCTCCACGGCGCCGGCCAGCTCATCCCGCTTGAGGGTGAGTCGCAGCAGGAGGGCCACGGCGGCGATGGCGCCCAGGGGGTTGGCGATACCCTTACCGGCGATGTCAGGCGCCGAGC
>PKXR01000034.1 GCA_003133485.1 Candidatus Dormiibacterota bacterium | reverse complement strand
GTGAGAATCGAGCCGTTCAGAAAGGGGGGATCGTGATGCCCAAGGTGTACGCAACTGAGTTCCCGTAGCGGTCCGGTCCGACGCTCCCCGTCAACCTGCCCTCGAAATCGGCGACCAATCGCTCGAATTGTAGACAGAATGTAGACGCTTTTAAGAAGAAGACAAGAATTGATCTCAAACTTAGCGGTCGAAAAGNNTACCAACTGAGCTACCTCGGCTAAAGGCTATCTGATCTAGAATCTGGGCCGCGCCGTCTGTAAGCGTAGCCGACGACGCTGTCCTCTCTCACCGCCTCGGGCAAGTTCGGGCTTTCTGTGCGCGTTTCCGCATCAGACATCTATCCGCAATAGGGAAGAACCAACACGCTGTTCTCTGGCGAGGGCGCCCCTCAGACAGTCGTCACGAGTTGCGGGTCCCCGTCGACGCTCACCACGGAAACCCGCTTGATCGTGGAGAGACGTCCGGCGTATGGCGCTCGATAGCTTCCGGAGAACGGTGCCCCGTCGGAGTAGTCACGACCCACCGCGATGGTCAGGTAGGTCATGTCAGTACGGCGGTTGTGCGTGGGATCGAGGGAGATGACCTCGGCGCAGCCGGTGCCATTGGGGATGAGAACTTCGACCCAGGCGTGAGATCCGCCGGTGCCGATGAGCTGCCCGGAAACGTAGCGGGAGGGCATTCCCAGTTCACGTGTGATCGCGAGCATGACGTGGGCGTAATCCTGGCACACGCCACTGCGCAGGGTGAAGGCCTCGGCCGCAGTGGTCCCAATCCCGGTGACGTCATACTGGTAGCGCATCTCCTGGTGGACTCGACCACAAACGGTCTCGGCTAGGTCGGCGTCCCGCAGCCCGGTCGCGGCCATTTCGTCGGCGAGATCGCGAAGGCCAGCGTCGGCTGTGGTCAGGCGTGTGGAGGTTAGCAGTCTTGGGTCGCGCAACCACGCGCTCGCGGCAAGGTGCGGGCCATGCTTGGCGTCGCGCTCGACGACGCTCCAGGAGACAAAGGTCACCTCCGTTGTCACCATCGGAATGGTGATGTCGACCACGTGATTTCCGAAGCTGTCGAGAATGTCGGTAACGCGCCGCGGCACGGCGTGAAACACACGGAGGTGGCGATGCAGCCGGCGCTGGTCACCGTGCTGCTCACGTGGCTGGACCACCAGGCGTTGGCGGAGCTGACGGACCGGACCCTCATAGCGGTAGGAGATGCGCTGATGGATGAGATAGGCGCTGCGGCGGACTGCGGTCCAGTCCACGCTCTCAGCATCAACGCTGCTGGGGAGGGCGAGTTGCTCCTCAAAATCGTCGCACTCCGGATCGAAGGGAAGCCTCATCCCGTCGGTGCCGGGAATTCGCCGAGGACTGGCGGCCTGGCGCTCGACCAGGGCGCTGCCTCGACGGGCTCGGCGGCAACGCGCATGGCGGTCAGGGGGGCCAGCCCATAGGTTGTCAACATGGCCACGTCGTGCGCGTCCCGGCCGCGGCCGATGGTCACGCGACCAGTGCGCCGTGTGTTGTTTCGCGGGTCGAATATGTACCACCTGCCTCCGAGGTATGCCTCGAGCCAGCTGGCGAAGTCCATCGGCTCCTCCACGGGAAGCACGTCGATGTCAGGCAGGTAGCCGAAGCAGTACCGCGCGGGGATGTTGAGGGCCCGGAGGAAGGCGACCCCAAGCTGGGCGAAATCGCGGCACACACCGCGGCGCTGCAGGTAGGTCTCGGTAGCAGTCGTCGCGGGACCGCTGCTGGCGTGGGCGAAGGTGATGTTGTCATGCACCCAGGCGACGACAGTCTGGGCCCGTTGCCACCCTGCCGGTATGCCGCCGAAGAGTTGCCACGCAGTGTTGCCCAGCGTGTCGGATTCGCAGCAGCGGCTGGGCAAGGTGAAGTGCAGGACATCGCTGGGTAGATTGATTATCGAGTGCTGGAGCGCCTCCTGGTCGGCGTCGTCGACCCCGCCGTCGACCTCAACCTCGGCCTCGTAGTGGATGCGAGTCTGTCCCGGCCCCAGGAGGAAGCGGCGGCACAGGTTGCCATAGATGTCGATGTACTGGTCCACCGAAACGACCGGGTCGGTCTCCAGGCGGGCGGTGAGCGAAGTCGAGGATCCAGGGAAGGGCTCCACCTGGAGTACCGCCGTCACCGGCCACTCCAGCTCGTGTGCGAAGTCGCACCCGACGCGTAGCACCCGTCGAGCCGCGATTGAGCCGGACACAACCGCCAGTCTAGCCGGAGGCTACCTTGGAAGGGGCACATCTGTTCTCGTGCATTGATGACGAATCATCGGACCGCGGCGTCGTTCAGACCATGGTGGAGGGACCCTAGGGGGCTTCGACCGCTCTTGTCCATTGAGTACCAACCACCAGCGGCGGCACCCGAGTACTGTCCAAGTCATGGAGATGGCACACCAGGCCCTCCCAGGCGCGGCTGATGAATGCGTGGACGCGAGGGGGGGTGCCCGCCGGCCCTACCGCGGCGCCCTCGACGCCATCACCGCGGACCCCCGTGGCCTAGCGGCGATCGCTCGGGCCACCCAGGCGTGGTTCGTGGAGCGCGGCATCACCTTCGGCATCCCGGCCGACGGAAGCGCTCCGATTTTCCCCTTTGATCCCATTCCTAGAGTTCTCAGCCACGCCGAGTGGCGGACCATCCACCGGGCCATCTCACAACGGGCAATGGCGCTGGATCACTTCGTCTCCGACTGCTACGGCGCGCAGCGTGCCCTCCGCAACGGTGTGGTACCGGCGCGCCTCGATTACAGCAGCACAGGCTACCTCCGCGATATCGTGGGGGTACGTCCCCCCCGTGCGACGTGGTGCCATGTCGCCGACATCGACGTCGTGCGCGTCAACGGCGCGTTCCGAGTGCTCGAGGACAACGTCCGGGTGCCGAGCGGAGTCGCTTACGCGCTCGAAGCCCGCGTAGCTCTGGAGAACCTGGTGCCCCAGTGGTTCGATAACTCGGCGGTGCGACGTATCGATGAGTACACTAAGCGGCTCCGCGACATTCTCCAGCGCATTGCGCCGCGCCCGTGGGAAGCGGATATCGTGGTGTTGACCCCGGGCTCATACAATGCCGCTTACTACGAGCACCGAATGCTCGCCGAGCGCATGGGCGCCACGCTGGTCGAAGGGCACGAGTTAATAGTTTCTGAGGACGAGGTCTATCGCCGTGATGGAGAAGGAGAAGTCCAGCGCGTCGACGTCATCTACTCACGTGTCACCTGCGAGTGGCTCGACCCCCTGGTGTTCCGACGGGACTCACTGCTCGGTGCCCCCGGAATTATCGAAGCGTGGCGACGCGGCCATGTGGCCATCGCCAACGCCCCCGGGACGGGCGTCGCGGATGACAAGGCGATCTATCCATATGTACCCGCCATGATCCGTTACTACCTCGGTGAGGAGCCACTCTTCGACAACGTAACCACCTATGACCTCGGCGACGCCGTACAGCTCGAGCATGTCGCGACCAACCTTGATGCGATGGTGCTGAAGCCGGTCGACGCGAGCGGCGGCTACGGCATCCATTTCGGCAGACTCATGAGCGCGGCGGAGCGGACGGCTTTTGTAGAGACGATTCGAGCGGCGCCGCGCCAGTTGCTGGCACAGGAGGAGGTCGAGCTGAGCCGCGCGGTCGGCCTGCGTCCCGACTGCGGACTCGACGCCCGTGCGGTTGACCTCCGCCCCTTCGTGCTCCTCGACGAGCGTCCCTGGATCTTCCCGGGCGGCCTGACCCGGGTGGCGGCGAACTCCGAAGTGCTGGTGGTGAACTCGTCGCAGGGAGGGGGGAGCAAGGATACATGGGTACTGAGTCGCTGACGTTCGCGGTGACGCACCGCACCACCTTGCGGTACTCGGAGGCTGTCTCTCTCTCCTACAACGAGGTGCGCTTGCGCCCCCGGGACCGCGGTTCGCAGCGGACCCTGGCCTTCTCGCTGGTGACGACTCCGGGGGCTGTCCCGCGGAGTCGCGTCGACTACTTCGGCAATTACGTGCACCGCGTCGATGTCGCCGTGCCGCACCGGGTGCTGGACCTCCTCGTCGAGGTGGTCGTCGAGAACGTCGAGCCGCGCAAACGAAGGCTGCCCGAGTGGTCGGCAGACGCACTCGCCGAGGACTCCCGGCTGGAGTTCCTCCTGCCCAGCCCCCGGGTTCCGCTCGAGAACTCCACGCGCCGTCTGTCGTCGGAGTGGAACGGTGACGACCGGAGCTTCGACGCGGTTCTCGCCACCGCTCAGCGCATCCGCACTGAGTTCAGGTATGTCCGAGGCGCCACCACCGTCGAGTCGAGCATCGCGGACCTCCTCGCCGGCGGAGCCGGCGTCTGCCAGGACTTCACCCATCTCTTCCTCGCGCTGCTCCGGGGTTCCGGATGGCCTGCCCGTTACGTGAGCGGTTACCTCGGCCCTCTGGGTGACGAGTCGGTCTTCGATGGTCAGTCCCACGCCTGGGTCGAGGTGTGTGGGTCTGATGGCCGCTGGGTCGGGCTGGACCCGACCCAGGGGAAGTACGCTGGAGCCGAGCACCTGCGTCTGGCCGTCGGCCGCGACTATGGGGACGTCGCACCCCACCACGGACTCTTTTACGGTACTGCCCGAGGTGCACCGCCGGAGGTGAGCGTGCACATCACCAAGATGTCGCACCAGCAGGTGCAGGTTGTCGATCGTGGGACGGCGATGCACTGGCAGCAGGAGCAGCAGCAGCAACACCCGACTACCCCGGGGCAGGAGGTTGAGCGACCCGAATAAGGGATGAATCGGAATCTTGGGCGCAGTAGGTGACCTCACGACTGCACGGGCCAGTCTCGACACCAATGTCTACGGCCAATGCCAAGCCCTCACCGGTATCGACTCGCGATCAAAACTGAGCCAAGCGGCGGTTCGCCTGATGGAGCTGATCGCCGTTCTCGGAGAGCTGACCACATGGGGAAGAAGGCTGCGCGAGCTCGAGGTCGGCCAAGCGCTTAGCCCCGGGGCCGGGCCTGCGGCCTGACTGTAATCGCGCGTCCCGATGAGCTGCGCGTGCCGCTCGACCCGAGGACGCCGGATCGTAGCCGCCAACTCCGTTACCACGAATCGAATTGAGGTTAGAGGAGATGAAGCGGGTCTCTCCGACTCGGGCTCGACCAACTGAGCTCCCCCGAGGGTCGGCCGGGAGCGCCGTCTATCAAGTCCAATCGGCCGTTCCCAGTTCGTTGGGACCGTAGCCCACAGGCTGGTCTGGGTAGCCTCGGAACTCAGTGGTCGGTAGGCTAGCGACGTGCCTACTTGGCGGCCAGCCCGAAGGATCCCTCTAGCGGTCGCGGCTGGAGTGCTCTTTCTAGTGGCGGTGGCGATCTCCTGGACCGAGGGCGCCAACCACCTCACGCTGCAAGCGCTGGCGATGGCCCTAGGCCTGATCGCCTGTCTGCTGGCGGCGATGGCCGCCGGATTCGGTCGTCGGGAGCGCCCCTCCTAGGACATCCGCTCCAGGATCATCGCCATGCCCATGCCGCCGCCGACGCACATGGTCTCCAGGCCGAGCGTTTTGTCCCTGGTCTGCAGCCCATTGAGAAGAGTGCAGGTGATCCGGGCCCCGGTCATACCGAAGGGATGACCGAGAGCGATCGAGCCGCCGAAGGGATTGAGGCGGTCCTCCATCGGGTCCAGCCCGATGCCTCTGGCGGACGGGATCACCTGGGCGGCGAAGGCTTCGTTGATCTCCACGATGTCGATGTCGTCGATGGTCATTCCCGAGCGGGCGAAGAGCTTCGCCGTGGCGGGGATCGGCCCGAGCCCCATGTACTCCGGCTCTAGGGCCGCGACTGCCGTGCCCACGATCCTGGCCAGCGGCTTGATCCCCAATTCTCCGGCTCGGTCCAGGGACATGACGATGACCGCCGCGGCCCCGTCGTTGAGGGGGCAGGCGTTGCCCGCCGTCACGCGGCCGCCCTCGCGGAAGACGGGCTTGAGCGCCGCCAGCCCTTCGAGCGTCGTGTTCGCCCTCGGCCCGTCGTCGCGGCTCACGACCGTGCCGTCGGGCAGC
>PKXR01000220.1 GCA_003133485.1 Candidatus Dormiibacterota bacterium | reverse complement strand
TCCCCGCACTCCTGAACCGGGCGAGGATTTCATCCTCCTCGAGGACCCCGAGGGAAACGTCTTCTGTGTGGTCGACACAGCCGGGCGGTGAGCGGAACCGGGAAACACAATCCACACGGTTTAGCGATTACTGAGACGTTCCACTAGTGAGCCGGGGAACCCGGTAACCCGTAATCCCGGAAACCCTATGCGGTGCGGATGGCCGGGGTGTTTAGGCACCCCGGCCAGCGGCCCCTGACCCTGGAGCCGTGCCGCGGCTCGCCACGAACCGACGACTGAAGCTGGGTAGAGGGGGTGGCCGGTACCGGGCCAGACGGTGGGCCGAGTCCACATCAGACGACGGACTGGCTGACGTCCCGACGCCATGGTGTCGGCAGGTACTGATGGAGCACATACGAAGTCGCTGTGGCGGCAAAGCCGAAGGCGATCACGGTGGCCCGAAAACCACCGCTCAGCTGACCGTGACGGGCGGAGTCGGACAGACCATTCAAGATCCCGCGCGGAAGAACTCGTCGGACGTATTCACGTTCAGCGCCCAAGGCGTCGGCAGGTCCAAGAAGCTGCCTGAGGAGAGCTTTCCCCTTCCCTTCCAGCCAGCACCGGGCGATGAAGTACTTGAACGTTGTTCGGTCGCCGCGCACGCGATGGTAGACCTTCGCGGCCGGCTCATAGATCCACAGCGCATTCTGGTGTGCTTGCGTCACGCGGATACAAAAGTCAGTCTCTTCACAGGTTGAAAGCCGGGTTTGCCGAGCTTCCGGAGAAGGGTCGAGCACGACATTCCCGAAGCCTTCACGAAATCCATTTACGGATGCCATGAGCGTGCGGCGTACCGACATGTTGGTCCCGATTAGATTCCGCACAGGGCCTGTGACGACTGGTAGCCCAACATACGAGCAGCCAACTACCCAGTCAAATTCTGCGGGAAACCACCGCGGTCTAGTTGCAGGCCAGTGCGGGCGTGCTTCTCCTCCCACTCCGGCCACGGCTCCGTCCCGGAACGGAACCAGAAGTTCTTCGAGCCAGTTCGGGTCAGCAGTTGCGTCGTCGTCGAGAAAGGCCACGATTTCACCCCGTGCCCGATCCGACCCGGTATTTCGAGCGCCGGAGGCCCCTCTGCTGTGCGTGTTCGGAATGACCACCACATCGGGGAACGCGGCCTGTGCTCGGTTCAGCAGCGAAGTGTTATTATCGACGACCAGGATCACCTCATCCGGGCAGCGTGTTTGAGCGTGCAGGGACTCGAGAGCGGCGGTGAGGTCGTCCCACCTTGCCTCGGTGAAGGCGCACGTAATGGTCGAAACGGTCAGGCCAGCGGACGAGGGAATCATGGGTGGTGATCGACAGTCTAACCCAAGTTGAATCCATGCCAGTTGCGGGAGAATGTCGGACTCCTGCTGCAGCTACCGCCGTGCCGCCCCGACCGTAGGAGTAGATCCACTCGCCGGTCAGGATGTTCACCGGATCGCTGCAGCGATTGACGACTCACCGAACTTGTTATACTCCGGCCTCTTGAGGGCCACTTGAGCGTGATCTGATCTCGCGAGCCTCGCCTGAAGGGATGCCGACTTTGACCCGCGGTTTGCGACAGAGGTTGCCACGTTGGCTGAGTCCCCAAGAAGCCGCGATCATCGAAAGTGGCACTCTCTACGCAGCGGGGGGCATGCGGTCGCCGGCTGGGGCCGTCGGTCGAGAGCCGCATGGAGCGGAGTGTCGCGGGCTTGATCTTGACTCCGGTTCCGTGGGTCCGGTGAAGCGTCACAGATGCTGAGCCCAGCGGAGCTTCAGGCTCCCTGCGTGCGCTTGGACATCGACGTTGCCGACGGCATTTCCGGAGTAGCCGGCGGCAGCGGAAGGTTCCCGTCGCGATGCGCGTGGATTCTAGTACGTATTTTCACCGAGCCCGTCGGGATTGTGCTGCTTCGCGTTGCCCCTAGCGGTCTGAGCTCAAAGCTAGTGGCGGAGGCGATTAGTGAGTCCCTTGGCGTTGTCATTGCCGCGCGGGCTGGAGAATGCGGCGCTCAATGGCCGGGGCCGACGCCTGGAGCCTCCCTCGCGACATCTTCCGAGCCGCCCTTCATCGCTTCGCGAAGAGATGTGCTGAGCAAAGCGCCCGAAATCACCGTGGTAGTCTGCACCCGGGAGCGTCCCGCTGGGCTGGAAGCGTGCCTAAAGAGTCTGCTGTCCCAAGAGTATCCAAACTTCTCAATCCTGGTGGTGGACAATGACCCGCAGTCCGATGCCTCGGCATCTGTGGTGGCAAAGTTGTCGAGTGAGTCAGTCGCTATCCACTACATTGTGGAACCGAGACGCGGACTCGCGTGGGCACGGAATCGCGCCCTCCAATCGGTATCCAGCGGGATTGCCGCTTGGGTCGATGACGATGAGGTGGCTGATCCATTTTGGCTCGCAGAGCTCGCCCGGGGATTTGTCGACCATCCAGAAGCTGCCGCGGTGTCCGGGATCATGTTGCCAGCAGAGCTGGAAACTCGGTCACAGATCTGGTTTGAGCAGTACGGCGGTCATCATAAACATAGAGGCTTCGAGGCGATCACATTCTCTCCGGCGACGGCCGACCAGCAAAGCCCCCTATACCCTCTCCCACCGTTTGGAACCGGGGGCAATATGGCTCTCCGAGTGGACGCTATTCGTGAAATCGGGGGTTTTGTCACTGCGCT